>CAYGMX010000012.1:15780-21729 GCA_964351055.1 uncultured Loktanella sp.
CCCCCACCCCCCGCCCGCCGGGCCCCCGCCGCTCTCGCCCTAGCCGTGTCCGCCAGCTGCCCCAGCGCCCGCCACCCCGCGCGGGGCAGGCAAGGCGGGGGCGATGGTGCGCCTACGGTGATCCGACAGGATGACGGGACCGCGATGAAAGGCAAAGGCAAACAGTTTGTGGCGCAAGGCCGCCGCGTGATGCTGTCCCTGCCCGGCGGAGCAGGCTATGGGCTTGCGTCGCAAAGAGACCCGCAAAGCGTCAAACGCGATCTTGCACGCGGCTATATTTCCGCCAAAGCTGCGCAGGAAGATTACGGGCTGACCGCCGCAGAAGTGCAGGCTGTGCTAGACGCCGTCGCAAAGGGAGAAACCGCATGAACCAAGCGCCTGCGCGCGCCAGTTATGACGTGGTGATCGTGGGTGGTGCCATGTTCGGGTCCTCCGTGGCGTGGTTTCTGACCGATAACCCCGATTTTGACGGATCAATTCTGGTGGTTGAACGCGACCCGACTTATACTTTTGCCTCTACCTCGCACACCAATTCCTGCATCCGCCAGCAATTCAGCGCGGCGATCAATGTGCGGGTGTCGCAATTCGGAGCGGACTTCGTGAAGAATTTTCGCGCCTATATGGGCGGTGATCCACGGGTGCCGCATCCGCGATTGCACAGCTTTGGCTATATGTATCTGGCTGACACGCGCGCATTTGCCGCAACCCTGAAGGCCAGCCAGCAAGTGCAGGCCGCGTGCGGGGCAGGCACGAAACACATGACCCGCGACGAGATCGCCGCAGCCTATCCGTTCTATCAGCTTGATGACATCATCGCGGGTAACCACAATCTGGTGGACGAAGGCTATTTTGATGGCGCGACCCTGTTTGACTGGTGGAAACGGTCGGCAAAGGAACGCGGCGTGGAATACATCGCCAATGAAGTGATCGCAATGAACCGCAACGCCGCTGGCACGCAGGTGGAAAGCGTGATCCTGCAATCGGGCGAGGTGATTGCTTGCGGCACTGTCGTTAACGCGTCCGGCCCGCGCGCGGCGCTGACTGCGCGGATGGCGGGCATCGACATTCCGGTAGAGCCGCGCAAGCGCTACACCTTCATATTCGAAGCGGAAAAGCCGCTGGACCGTGACCTGCCGCTGACAATCGACCCCTCAGGCGTGCATATGCGCACCGATGGCACCTACTACATGGCGGGCTGCCCTCCCGATGATGACCACGCCGTTCCCTACGATGATTTTGTCGAGGATCACAGCCTTTGGGAGGACAAAGTCTGGCCTGTCATCGCCACCCGTATTCCGCAGTTCGAAGCGGTGAAGCTGCGCAATTCTTGGGTCGGACATTACGCTTACAATACCCTGGACCAGAACGCGATTCTGGGGCCGCATGATACCGTTGAAAACTTCATTTTCGTAAACGGGTTTTCGGGGCACGGATTCCAGCAATCACCGGCTATGGGGCGCGGCACGGCGGAATGGATCACCCATGGGGCATACCGCACGCTTGACCTGACCCCGTTCCACTTCGGACGCATCGCGCGCGGCGAGGCGTTCCTGGAAAAGGCCGTCATATGAAAATGCCGCCGAACCCGTTTCTGGCCGCGATCCGCGCGGGCGAGCCCCAGATCGGGCTGTGGATCAGTCTGGCTAACAACTATGCCGCCGAGGTGGTGGCGAGTGCGGGCTATGACTGGCTGCTGGTCGATATGGAACATGCGCCCGCCGATGTGGCGACAGTTCTGGGGCAGCTACAGGCCGTGGCACCGCATGGGTCAACGGCCATCGTGCGCCCACCTTGGAACGACCCAGTCATGGTCAAACGCATTCTGGATATCGGCGCGCCCGGTCTGCTGTTTCCGATGGTGCAATCTGTCGCCGAGGCGCAAGCCGCCGTTGCCGCCACCCGCTATCCGCCGCAGGGCGTGCGCGGTGTTGCGGGGTCGATCCGCGCCAACCAGTTCGGGCGCATCAGTGACTATTACGCAAGGGTCCATGATGAAACGGCAGTGATCGTGCAGGTCGAAACACAGGCGGCGGTTGCGCAAGCGGTCCGGATCGGGCAGGTCGATGGTGTGGACGGCGTGTTTTTTGGCCCCGCCGATATCGCCGCCGACATGGGCCTTTTGGGGCAGCATATGTCGGAGCCCGTCTGGGATCTGATCCTGACCGCTGCACGCGCGTTGATGAAAGCGGGCATTCCCGTGGGCACCCTTGTGACCGATCCGGCCTTTGCCGCCAGACTGCTGCGCGAGGGGTTTACCTTTGTCGCTTGCGGCACCGATACGAATTTGCTGGCCAAAGGGGCCGATGCATTGCTGGCGCAGATGCGCGGCGCGACAGGAAAGGAAAACGGATGAAGAAACTTGTCTTGACGGGGGCGGCTGGACGTCTTGGGTCCTATCTGCGTGAACCGCTGACCCGCATGTGCGATGAACTGGTCTCGACGGATATCGCAGATGATATCGGCAAGCTTTACCCCGGCGAAACCTATGTGAAAGCCGATCTTGCCAGCCTTGATGCGATGCTTGAGGTGATCGCGGGGGCTGATATGGTCATCCATTTCGGCGCGATCGGGGATGAAGCCCCTTGGGACGATATCCTGCAATCCAATATCATCGGGGCCTATAACGTCTGGGAAGCAGCCTATCGGCACGGGGTCAAGCGGGTGGTCTATGCCAGCTCTGTCCATGCGGTCGGGATGCACAAGAAAACCGACACCATCGGGCTGGATGCTCCGCACCGGCCCGATACATACTATGGTCTTGCGAAATGCTTTTGCGAGGATCTGGCCAGCCTCTACTGGGACAAGCGCGGGGTTGAATCCGTCTGCATGCGCATCTTTTCCTGTGCGCAGGCGAATAATGCCCGCAGCATCGGCACCTGGCTGTCCTATGACGACCTGATCCATCTGGTGGAACGGTCCATCGACAGCCCTGTTGTTGGGTTCACGGTGGTTTACGGCATCTCCAACAATGACCGCGCGGTGGTGGATAACAGCAAAGCGGGGCATCTTGGGTTCCGGCCCAAGGATAACGCCGAACAGTTCGCCAAAGAGGTGTTTGCCAAGACACCGCCGCTGGACAACAAGGACCTTGCGAACCTGTGCATCGGCGGGCCATTCGCGACGGTCGAACTGGGCAATTCAGGGGTTGCGGCGCTGGGCGTCGTCAATGACCGCAAGGAAACCTAGCGTTTGCGCGGTAGCCGCGCGCCACTTGATATCAGCATACCGGCAAGGATCAGGGCAACCCCGATGATCCTTGCCCACGGATTGCCGGGCGCGCCCATCGCGATATCAAGTACGACACCGGATACCATCTGCCCCGCAATAATCAGCAGGGCGGTCTGTGCCGCCCCGATCCGCGCAATCAGCCAACTGCCGGCGGCGATAAAGATCACGCCAACCGGCCCGCCCAGATAGGCCCACCATGGCGAGGCCGCAGGCGCGCCTGCAAAAAGCCCGCCGACCAATACAGCGATAACCGTTATAAAGACCAAACCGACCAAGTGATTCCAGAACGAGGATTCAAGCGCGGATGTGGACAAGGCCAGCCGCCCGTTGATCTGGCGACTGAGCGACACCAGAACGCCTGCCAGAATAGCGAGGGCGGCGTACCAGATCACGCGCTACCCCCGAAGAAAATGAGGATCAGGCTGCCCGCGATAATCAGCGAGAGCGCCAGATAATCCCGCGCGACTGGCATCCTTTGCGGCAATCCGAAAAGGCCGCGGATGTCGGCAAAAAGGCTGAACACCATCTGTCCCGCCAGACCCAGTGCAATGGTGCCCGATAGCGCAAGCGCGGTATTCATCGTGGCCGAGGTCAGCATCACCGTAACGCCACCCGATATGCCGCCCAAATAGACCCACAAAGGCGGGCGGGCGATCATGGCACGTTTGGGGCGCATGAAAAGAAGCAGGATGATTGCCGCGACAGAGCCTGTCAGATGCGGCACCCATGATGCAAAAAACAGCGATCCGTAGGCTGCAAGTGTTCCGTTGAACAACACCATAAGCGACAGCAAACCACCCGCCCCGAATGCGGCGGCAAAGTGAACAAGCTGATAGTGTGGTGCAGGGCGCGGCGTCATGGCGCTAGCTCTCTAGGTTTATGAGGTCGAGCGCAATCTTTGTTGCTGCTTTACAGCACCGAAATGTTGGACCGGCTTGTCGGGCCGCGACGATCTGATCTGACGCAACTGTGCAATGATGTTCCTGTTCGGGCCCGAAAGCCAAAAGTCGGCATAGCGCGACATCCATGTCGGCAGCGTTTCCACGCCATATGCATGCAGCGCCATCTTCTGTTCCAGCGGGCTCAGGGTATCGAAGGGGACAGCGCAATGCGCCTTGCGCATCAGATCGATGCAAAGCGCAATCAGTTGCGGATTTGCCCCCTCCCCGGGTGGAACAGCGATTGCAGATTGGTAAGCATCAGGCAAATTGGCACTCAACAGTGCAAAGCGCCGCTTTGCCACGTGATGTGCCATGAGCCATAATGCAGCCAAACTCGTTAACGAAAAAATGGTGAACACTGACAATATCAATCCTTATCACTGCCCCTCGATACCACATATCGTGTGTCTTTGGCCAGAATGAGACAAAATATGTACGATATAGAGTCATCAAACGTACTTTAACACGTCCTCCCCGCAGCGGGGGAGGGATGGCGCGCCGAAGTGACGTTGACACTCACGCAATCCCTTATATAAGCCGCGTTTCATTGGTGTTGGTGGCCCGCGCAAGCGGAACCCTGTCGTTCCGGCAAAATCCGGAAAAAGGACAACGCCCTTCGCAACTGCAAGAAGGAGATCAGCGTATGACAAAACGTACCGCTGCCAAGTATAAAATTGACCGCCGGATGGGTGAAAACATCTGGGGTCGTCCAAAGTCACCCGTAAACCGTCGTGAATATGGCCCCGGCCAGCACGGTCAGCGCCGCAAGGGCAAACTGTCCGACTTCGGTATCCAGCTGCGCGCCAAGCAAAAGCTGAAAGGTTACTATGGCGACCTGACCGAAAAGCAGTTCCGTCGCATTTATGCCGAAGCTGAACGCGTCAAGGGCGACACCGGTGAAAACCTTATCGGTCTGCTGGAGCGTCGTCTGGACGCTGTCGTTTACCGTGCCAAATTCGTGCCAACTGTCTTTGCTGCACGTCAGTTCGTGAACCACGGCCATGTCACTGTGAATGGCCAGCGCGTGAACATTCCGTCCTACCGCGTGAAAGAAGGCGACATCATCGAAGTTCGCCAAAAATCCAAGCAAATGGAAATGGTGCTTGTCGCATCCCAACTGCCAGAGCGTGACGTGCCCGATTACATGCAGGTCGATCACTCCAAGATGACTGCGGAATTCGTGCGCACGCCAAGCCTTGGCGATGTGCCATATCCGGTCACGATGGAACCGAACCTCGTCGTCGAATTCTACGCCAAGAACTAATCCGTTCTGGCATTGCATTATTGAAAGGCCGCGCCTGACTGCGCGGCCTTTTGCATTTTGCCAGTTCTACCTACGGCAAACGGCGCTTTGAGCATGCACGGCCCTGTGATAGATTGTCGCATCATCTGTCAAAGAGGCTGACATGACATTGCAGGCCGGTGTGACTGTGTTGGTGGGTACCACCAAAGGCGCGTTTCTGATCAAGGTTGGCCCTGATCGCAGCGATTGGGCCGTCACCGGCCCGTTCTGCGCGGGCTGGCCCATCAACCATGTCGTCGGCGATGCCAAGACCGGAACGCTTTGGGCGGGCGGTGGCGGGGACTGGCACGGCGCGGGCGTCTGGCGGTCGGTGGACGGAGGCGCGACGTGGGACCTGTCCAAGTTGACCACAGGCAGCATGGACGAATGGGCGGCAAATGATCCTGATTTTGCGCAAATGATCGGCTGGACCGATACGCCTCCGCCGTTCGGCGCTGAGTTTTCGCAGATCTGGTCACTGCATGCGGCGCACGGCAA
>CAYGMX010000013.1:0-21624 GCA_964351055.1 uncultured Loktanella sp.
GTCGCGTGCGCCGAACTAGCTCTCGGTGATCCAGATGCGGCGTCCAAACGGGTGCAGTCGGTCATTCAAGAATACTACCAGCTGATTGGCCTGACTCCGGCAAAAGTGATCGGAAATAATGCGCCGGAATTAGCGCTCATGATGAAAGAGGGAACCGATGTCGACGACATCAAGCACCTTGCTGACTCTCTTGACGTCCTCGCCAAAGCCAGTGACGCAATGGGGAGACCCTCACCGTTTGCCCGCATCCATGCTCTGAAGTTCTACGATTTGGCGCGTGCCCCAGAATCCGTATTTCGCGTGGGGCAGGATCTTGTCGATCAATTCATCAGCATGCGCGACTTCCAAGGCGCGCTGCAAATTATGGACACCATTATCCTGCCTCAGCTCCGGCAATGGAAACCGGCCGATTACTTGATCACTGTGCGTTCTCAGTACGCGGTAGTGCTCGCCTACTGTAGTCGATTCTCCGACGCTGAAGCCGAAATGGCCCGTCTCGAGCCCTATAAGGTCGGTCTTCCCCCCTTGGTACAGAAGGAACTCGAGAACCAGCGGGAGCTGATCGTCCAGCTTCGGAGGTACGGCCCACCTCCGCAGCGGATGCCTCCTGCAAGCACACATGACAACGTCGCGAAGCGCTTAGGTGGAGCAGAGCCCATCACAACGTCGTCCATGCGCTCAAGTGGACGAAAAATTGGACGGAATGAACGTTGCCCCTGTGGATCAGGAAAGAAGTTTAAGAAATGCCACGGTCGGAACCATTGAACTCAACCTCGCTGCGGCATGGGGAACCGGCCGCTCCAGCGCCTCCGGCCTGCTGATCGTAACACTTTGGCCGAGAGTGGTATTTAGGGCCTCGTCAGAAGTCCGTCGCGGTAGGTCATCATCGCGAGACCGCGCGCGGGATCCAGCGCAAAGCGTTTGTCGACCACTTGGTTCGCAGCAAAAGCCGCGTCCATCAAGCGGTCGCCGCCCTCCCACCGCGCGAGAAATGCCTCGAGCCAGTGAGGTGGAACTTGAGAGTCGAGCGGCCATGGCGAGGCGATCACGGCACTGCAGCCACGGTCGAGGACCTGCTTAGCGAGGCCCAGTGTGGTGTTGGCCATCGGATGTTTGTCCGCACGGCCGCCGCTACAGATGAAAAGGACCACGACGCCCACGTTTCGAACGGCCGCGGCAAGGTCCGGCGCCGAGACCTTGAGGACGCCTTCGTCGGAGACCAACTGGAAGAAGCGTCCATCCGGGTGAATGCCACCATGCGCCGTCAGGACCGCCATAGAAGCGCCGGCGAAGCGCTCTGGCAGGACGCCACCATTATCAACCGCGAAGCCATGATCGGTGAACGGTCCGTCGAGGCGCTGCGCGAGCAGCGTCAGGGTAGAGCGGCCGTCCTCGCCTTCCGCAGTCGATATCCATGCGACGCGGCGGCCATCGCCTTTATGGGCGCGTTCGCGCGCCCCGCTCAGCCAGGCGAGAGATGGTACAGCGGTTACCGCAACCTTTCGGCCCAAGAACTCCGTCCCGTCATAGAGGATTGAGGGCGGGAATGCCTGAAGCTCGCTCGACGCTGCGACAATCGTCGGGCGCGCGGCTGACCATCCCAACTGCAGATATTCCGTAGTGCGGTAGAAGAGGTTTGGGCTTTCATCAACGCCGTAGCGAAACGGGAAGGATTGCGACCAAGCTTGGAATGCGGGGCGAGAGAACTTGTCGCCATCCTCCACAGTCGGCTTGCCGATCTCGCCGTTGCTTGTAGCGAGACGGATCAATCGGCCCGTGGCGTCAAAACCCAACTGCAGGACATCGACTCCATCCGCCGAGATTGAGCGCGCGATTGCGGCCGGCTGGCCCTGCTCCAGAAGCGCTGGTGGGGCGGCCGCCTCGTCCCAGTTGGGAAGCGCTGTTCCTCGGTCTGCGAGAAGCTCCAGAACGAAACTCGCGTCCTCAGCTACATCTAGTACTGCCTCATCCGCAAGGCTCCGCTGCGCGAGGGTGGCGATATTCCCCATGTCATAGCCAACGTCCTCCGCATAACGTGCTGGAGGCATGGCTGCGACAAGACCGGCAAGTTGAGCGGGCGTCGGTACCTGCGCGGCGGTAGCGGCGATCATCGCTGCAAGTGCCCCACCTGCCCACTTGTTGAGTTCAGCAAAGACCTCATCCGCCTCGTGAGGCACCTCGACGCCCCGCTCGCACGCGTCGCGGATGAGCTGCCCCAAGACGATGCCGCTAGGCGCAGTCTGGTCGCTGCGATCAAGAACAGTGCGCCCGATTGCGGTGGCCTCGGCGAGCATGGTCGCGAGTTCAGCTGCATCATCACGGTCCCGTCGGGACAGTCGCACCTGTAGGCTCAGAAGTTCAAGCCGATGGCCATATGCCTCGGCGAGTTCCATCCGCTCGAGCATTTCGCGTCCTGTGTCGACCATGGTAAGCGCTGCGTCTAGCAAGCCGATGTCGCGAAGAAGGCGGGTCAATCCGTAGACCTCCTGCCAGAGCTCCTCCTCGTCAGCACGATTGTCCGCCGCAAAGGCGCAGGCAAGCGCCACCAGCGCGGTTAGATGATCACGCGTCCGATGATAGGTGTCAGCCACGGCAAACCAGGCCAAGCGTCGGCGTCTAGGCGTCGCCACTCCCGCCTGAAGCGCTGCCTCTACGAGATCGCGGCCCGTCTGCGCAAAGTTGCTGGTCGCGATCTTGCCAGCGGCCAGCCGGTAGAGCCTGAGGTCAATGTCGGGGTCTGCGGCATGCGGCGCGATGGCAGCTGCAAGTGCGAGATAGAGCTGTAGTGCGTGGATATCGCTGTCATTAGAGATCGGTGCCCGCTCGATGTAGGATGACAGAGCCGAGATAGCCTCATCGGCGCTCTCGATAAGGAGCTCCGTGGGCAGCGCCAGCTTACCGATGATGATTGGTTGCTCGGATTGGAGCCAGTTGAGCGCGCGGTGGAGGAATGGCTTATGCGCCAACAGCCAGTCCATGCTCGGCGAGACCTCTAGTGGGCTCTTGTCGACGGCGACGGGCCTACCTGCAAGGTCGAGAACGAGCTTGGCTATCAAAGCCAGCCCCGTCGTGCCGGCGACCTCTGGCTTGAGCACCTCAATGAGGCCGTACCGCAGACCCGCGTTCATCGGATCGGCGGCGAGGCGCCCGATCAGCTGGGAAAGCAACTCCTTCGTTGTGTCGATACCGGCGGCAGGTTCGCCGTCTGGCCCAGCCAAGAGGAACCCCCCTTCGAGCAACTGGAGCGCGAGCCGTTCCCAACGATGAGCCTGTGCATAGGACTTAGGGATGGCGCCGATAAGCCCAAAGGCATGCACGATAAGTCCGCGCGCCAGTGCGTCCTGCACGCTCGCCAGACGGTAGTCTTCCGATACCTGCGCCGTTTCGCCAGAGCGGATGAGCTCGACATAGTCCGGGACACCTTTGCCAGCGAACGCCTTAGCAAGGCGCGCGTGGAAGGCGGATCGCGGTGGGTTGTCGTCGCGCAGCAACTCAGCGATACCAGCGTGATCGCGGGCACGAAGAAGCTTCTGACGCTGATGGCGGCGGACGCCTTGGGCATTAGGAAACCGAGCCTCGAGCCGTGCCGCGATGCGGTCCGCAAGGTCTTGGTCGGAATGCTCGAACGTGTTGAGCGCGGCTTCGAGGTCCTCACGACTCTCCAACGCATCGATGCAGGACCCAATGAGCTCGCCAGCGAGGCGCGTTGCTCCAGCATCCTCAGCGATACGGCCGAGCCGCACGCGGGTAGACGGATCAAGGTCGGGTCGCGCGAGGAGCTCGGTCCGGATCATGGTCAACGACTCAAGGCGAAGACCCGCCTTGTGGAGCAGCTGGACCTTGAGAAATGGCTTCTGTGCATCCGCTATGGGTGGAAGCGCGTCAACGTCGGCAAGGGCGCGGCCAGCTTGACCTCGTGCGACCCACCGCTCCCAATCATCAATGCGTTCCGTAATGACGGCCTCTGCGCTTTCGTCCGCCGTCGATCCCACTACGCCGAATGCTTCGATTGAGAGCAGGAGGTCGCCAAGCTCTGGTCGGATCGGCGAGCTCTCATTGATATCGAGGACGACGTAGAGCCTTCGCTCCAAGGCTAGGGGCGCGGCCGCAACCGCGAGCGCATGCACCTGCGGCACCCAGACGTCTTCCGGTATTAGAGGGGTCCGCGCACCAGGGGGCACGAACGGTGCGATCGTGTCGTCGCGATATCCAGCCGCCTCGACCACGATCAGTGCGGTTCTTTCAACCTGACCGGCAACCAGCTCTAGTAGGTTGGCATGACGTCCGGTTGGAGCGGCATGGACAATCAGGCGATCACGGAACCACGCCGCCTCGTCCTGACTAAGCGGCCGGCCGGCGAGCGATTCGAAGGATTGTACAAAGCTGCTCCAGACAAGACCGTCTGCCTGCGCGACATCCCCTCCAGGCGGAATCACCACAACGACGCGTTGGATCGCGCGCTCGTCGCCCTCGATCACAATGCCGGCGAGCGACGCAGCAACCATGCCGGCGCGGGCGGCGGGCGTGCTCCCGGTGATGGCAAGAATATCGCCTCCGCCGATGACGTTCGGGTTGCGGGCATAGAAATCCATGATCGCCACCAACAGATCCTGGTTACTGCTGATTGTGCGCCCGAGAGTCGCTTCTTCAGCGCCCTTTGTGCCCGCTTCTAGATTCGCTTCCTCGTCATCCATGAAGAACAAATAGGCACGAAGCGGGATATCCTCCAGCGATAATCAGTGGCCAACGGCTAGGTTCGGTGAACCGCAACGACGCAAGAGATGCGCGCTAGCAGGACCAAGTACTGCATTTCGCAATGGTGCGAGGGGTTTCGGCCCCTCTTGCTTCCACAGTGCTTCCACGCGTGTTGGAAACGCAAATGCCGCCTCGGAGGGCGGCGCTTAAGCATCTGGAAACGCGCAGGCATTTGGTTGCGGGGGCTCGCACCTCACGATTTCTGCGGTTGGTGGTGAGCGTGGTGCCAAGGCTTGCAGCGTAGGTTCGGCGCGAACTGCAGACCTTGGCGAAACCGGCGACGAAGCAACGGTCCACGGTTAGCAGCGCTAGATCACATCTGTACGATGCTCATAAAGCGCGTGCTCGGTGATTCGAGCTATCTCAAGGAACTAGAGGATCGCTATACTCCACCATGTTCGAAACCGGCATCCAAACTGTAATGAAGCCAGCCAAAGCTTACAAACACCCGTTGGAGATTGGAGTTCTTAATGGGTCACAGTTACTCTACAGAGACGCAGTATTGAGATCTTCGATCTATCTTTTTCCCGTGGCTAGCTTGCGCTGCACTTCTCTGACCACGAACTTTGGAAGCCAGTCACTCTGCTGATCAAGAAACTCCCGCACTTCCGCTGGATAGTTCAAACACATCTCCCTGAGAAGCCAACTCATGGCCTTTGTCACAACCTTATCGTCTACCTCTCGTTGACGCACTATTACTTTGAGACTTAGCTGGCAAAGCCTCTTGTCTCGGCACCTTCTCACCGGCAAAGTAAGCAGCACTAGTGCTCCGCGTCGCTCACTCAATCCCTCGGCTGAACTCAAATCGCTCAACGTCTCTGACCAGTCATCCCAGTTGCCAAGGATTTCCGGCTCAGAAAAGACGCTTTGACATAGAGAATCAATCTCAGCCCATCCGCTCAAATGGCCAATCCATTTTTGAACAGATCGAGGGCTAACTTTCTGCCGCAAATGCGGGAAAGCTTCAAGAACAAGCCCCAAAAGCACCTTCTCATCATAGGATGATCCGTGCGCCAAGCTCTCCAAAATTTTGTCAAATTGCGATTGAGTTAAATCGGCATGTGCCCGCTTCCACTCCTTCAAGACCTTTCGGCGGACCGGCACAGAGATATTCCACGACTCGTTCTCACTGCCCATGTATTTGGGATCAGCAGAATGCGTCGTTCCTTGGCCACTGTGTGATCGCATGCGTGCGATCAGGTCGTCGTATGCGGTTGTTCCCATCACCGGAAAGTAGCAAACTGGCTGTGTGAAGCAAGCCTCTCGACAAGCGTTGCCTAAGGCATCCGTTTGCGGTACCCTATTATTGGTCATATGAAATTTTTCTAATGCGATTTCCGATAACACAATACAGCTACCCTTAGCGCAAATTTTGCATCAAGAGTATCCAGCAGTGTGCGGCTGGGGACTTGCCGACGGGACTCGCAGGCATTGTTATGAATGATTTGAAATTACACGGTGAATCCAAGTGGATTGACCCCTCCTTTCCGTCTGATCAACTACATCAACTTATCGATGTGCTTTCGGAAAGGAGGAAGCGCGATCGGCAACTTTGCATCATTCAAGTTTCTGTGCCCCTAGCGGGGATCGTCATAGTATGGGCTTTGAGTTTGATCACCCTTTAGCGAAGCGCCACATGACAATTCAATCTCACTTCGACCATTCTCGCGCGACCCAGCACTTGATCGCGCCATGACCTGTTGTTGAGGAGGTTATCGACGGCGGCATGTCCCTTCGTAGCTCGCTCATCGAATGCCATAGTGCGGAAGACAAACCGCTTATGTGTTCGGTCAAACGGGGGCCAGGTCGGATGCCCATTTTCGATGGACGCATCGCACAACATTGTGATTGATTCCGAACTTAAGATATTTCACACTTCAGTACCTATTAAATTTTTGGTCCGGCGAGGAGGAAGTTGGCATGATCAGCACGATATTACGCTTGACGTCTTCGAACCCACAGGATCCCGTAAGGGGCAGAGTGGTAGACATAAACCGATTAATGGCATGCGAAGCTGGAGGAGCAGGACTGCGTGCAGAACCATTTGGTGGCGCGTCCATCAAAGATCTACCAAGTTTCGTAGGGAATTCCTTTTCTCTGACCGAACAAGAAGCGACAGAGTTGGCTGAGCTCAATCAATTCGAAGCAGATGATGTTTTCTCAGAGAAGTTTGACACTGGACATTGGTTTGGGCCTATATCACACGCTCTCACAGACTTTCGTATTGATGAGATAGTCGGGGCCGATGAAGTCGAAATCGGAGCGGACTTAGATGACAGGGAGGCAGTTGCTCGTTTGCAAACGATTGCCGTCTTCGGGCCAGAGAGTGAGCCGGTTGTCGATTTTTTGATCGGCTTGTCCCGCTTGACAAGTGCCAGGTGGAATGTTGTGCGCACGCTGGCCGGAAGGGAATTTGAGTTTGGTGCAGAATTGGCCTCTTCTGAAATGGAGGCCATTCAGCAGATCATAGTGCGAGGCACTGACGCACGAATTGTGGGCCTTCTTCAATACTGGGCCCGGTACATTGGATTTCGAGGCAGCCACGCTGCGCTCGCTGAAGTCATGCCACCAGAGAAGTTGGCATTGGAATGGGACGGAGCTTGGGCGGCATGGGCGTCTGATCTAGCCCGTCGAGCTGCGTTGGAACTCTATGCCGAACTACCCTCAAGAGGGAGGTTCTCGCGTGCATATCACTTTTTTGATGCCGAAAACTACGATTAGAAAGATGAATGCCACCTACTGACAAAGCAACCAAAGTACGAACGTCGGGTTCGACTGCTTGAACTGTCATTTTCTCGCCTCGATAAATAACTTGATCGAGCCCCCGTTTGACCGGACACCTAAGCGGACGCGGCTTTGGTCAATCCGTTTGTCGCTATCTCCGCTCGTCGGATTTCAGGCTCTTCTGGGTGTGGCACTGATCGTTCGCGTTCACTAAAAAAGAGTTCGCTCACGCTGTCCACCAGCAGACGACCTGTTGCTGTCAGGATAAGTCTGTCATTCGAGATGTAAGCAAGACCTTGCTTCGAAAGAAAATCAAACTCTGCTCCAAAACAGTCAAGCGCCGACACTCCAAACTCATAGTTGAAGCCTTTGAGGTCCACTGAAAGTGTTTTTACTCCAATGACAAAGTACTTTCTCCGTGCTTCGTCCACTTCGATTTCATTTGAGGAGGCGATGTAAGGTCGGCCTTGTTCAAGCAGGCTTTCGACATAGCCCTCAACGCCTAAGCCGTTCACCAACATACGCCCACCAAACTGGCCGATTGCTCCAGGTCCTAAGGGAATGTAATTCGCCTGGGGAGCTTCCCAGTGTCGTTTTGCATACCTACACTCATACCCTTCGCGCGCGACATCAAATCCACCACTAGCGCATGAAGCATAGTGTCGAAAACCCCTAGATTCGAAGAGCTCCAACGCTTCGACGCACATTTCAAGATCTGTTTGCGGATCAGGCAGTATCTTCATGTTCTTTAGTATCAAACTGTAGCAGCTGATATGTTTGATGCCGTCAAATTTTAGCGCAGTGGAAAGCTGATCTTTCCACTGTTGTAGGCTCTGATTTTGCAGTCGATATAATAAATCAATCGCTACGTTTTCGAACTCGGCACACCCTTGCTCAATGGCATGGCGAGACATCTCTGAAGTATGATGCGCACCCATTCTCTCAAGAAACTGGTCGCAGAAGCTCTGGACACCAATACTAATTCTGTTGAACCCGAGCCCGCGTATTGCCCTGCTTCTTCGCGGAGTGACATGACTTGGATGTGCTTCAATGGACATCTCGCAGTCGTCTGAGACGTCAAAGTGCATGTGAAGATGATTGAGAATCTGCGCAAGCTGTTGTTCAGTTAGAGAGGTTGGAGTTCCGCCACCAAAATAAATAAATCGGATTGGTCCGCTGCGACTAATCTTTGCATAGAATTCTATTTCTGCGCAAAGAGCCCGAACAAAGTCAGAAATAAGTTCTTGCTGAGAAGGCCGCTTATTGAATGGACAAAAGCGACAAACCTTGTCGCAAAATGGCACATGAATGTAAAAGCCTTCGACGGGTGAACTAGAACCTTCTAACGCCATCATCCCCAGCGGTGCCGGCACCAGTGTCTTCGGGTACCACCTAATGTAGGTAGACTCCCGGTCCTGCAGCATTTGATGCCCAAAGACTTCTCGATAGCTCATTGACCGTCCTCTGTTTCAACCACATGGCGCAGTTTGCCGCGAAGGGTACGCACGAGTTTGCTCTCGTCAACCAACTCGGCAGTCACCGCCCTCACTGCTCCGTCTCTATAGGCATCAGCCAAATCAACATTCACCGAAAGAAGTTTTTCGACCACCGCTTGTGGTTCTACTTTCGGACCTTGGTCATCACACAAGACTAGGAGCTTGACTCGGTCACCATCGGCACCGTGAGCAATGGCAGCCTGAACGAAAGATACTTTGCAAGCCTCCGCAACGGCTTTAAGTTGAACTGCTGAGATCTGGCTTCCCTCACATAACGAACCGACTTCACTCTTGCGACCGATCATTGACACGAATTGATTCTCTTCATTGCCACTGCTCGAATGCTCAATGACTTGTATTAGGTCCCCGGTTTTATGCCAACACTCTTCATTATCTCGCCGTAGGGCGAGCTCTCCCTTTTTTCCTGGCGCAAGACTTTCCGTCTTTCCTGTTACAGAATTTAGCACACGGTACTCAAGACCTCTGACCAACTTGAAGACCCCCGCCAACCCAACGGGTTGGTAACCCACCATCTCGAATTCTGCCATTCCGTAAACATCAACAACATCTGCGCCGAAGCGCTGCTTCAGAGTGTGTGCAGTTCCCTTAGACAGTGTCTCGCCGCCAGCGAAGACGAGACGAGGTTGATAAGATTTCTGAACAGACTCGAATTCTATGGACAAACGCAGAGCGACGCGCGCCGTGCAGCAAACCACAGTAGGATCGAACTCTTCGATCAGGCCTCGCATTTCCTGTCGCATTCCCGGCAGCCCGAGTAGCATACTCGTCGCACCCACTCGAAGCGCGCCCTCAAAGAACACCTGCCCTATGGCCCAAGGTGGTCCCGGATGGAACACCGCGACCTTATCATTTGTGCCGACACCGTAATCGGAAAACATTTCAGACTTTGCAGCGATAGCCATCTGCCACTGATGTTCCGATCGGTGCACTAGCTTCGGTTGGCCGGTAGTGCCACCTGTAACGAAAACACGCACCAGTTCAGAACTCAGCGTAAGTCTTGGAATACGGTAGGTCCGTCATGATCCGCACCTCAATACTTCCATATATGCAGTCGCCAACTGCCTCATAATACTCAGGCATAGTTGGGTCGTTGATCAATTTGTCCGTGAGACGTTCATATTCCATCAAATTTTCATACTCGTACACATCCAAAAACTCACCGAGAACTCCAATTTCAGTGACCATCAGAAGCCTTGGGCGAATGCCAAGAGCCTTCATCTTCGGAAGCAGCACATTGCCGTGCAGATCATAAAACCGTCCACGATGAGAGAGTTTGATCTTGCCCCGGACCACTTCATAAACTGGCGTCATTCCACTTTGCCCCCCGAAAGAATAGGGTGAAAATTGTCAATTTCACTTTCCCCGCACCCGATGCCTGCAGTGCAGTATGAACCTCGAGCTCGGAATGCCTTCCTAGGATTTCAGCATACACAACCCATGCCCTTTCCCGCGTGATCGCAACCCTTGAATGGCATACCACGATGTCCGCGCGAGAACCGACTTCGGCGCGATCACGCAATTCAATAGATCTCGCTCCATGTCACGATAAACCCTCTAGCAGAAGGTGCAAATAGCGACATGTGAGAACTCTGACCATCGTGGCCCATTCTTCAGTGCTTTGGCAAGCCCTACAATCGCCTTCATCACCCCACGACCCCCGCCACATAAAAGTTGAATGTAATGACCATCGTATGTACGCTTGCATTCGTCACGTCATAGATGGAGCTACAGTAGCTATGGCACCACGTTCATTGGGTTCAATCGAATTGACTAAATTGAAGTCTGCAGTGGACTCCGAATTTCAAGCCAACGCCGACTCATTTCGCAAGGACGGTGGCGCCTCTATCTATGGCGTTCGACACCGCTCTCACTCGCTTGCGATGATTTTGAGGCTCTTTTCTGGTCAACTGGATGAGCGCGAACGGCAAGAACACAATGATGTTCAACCGCTGAACAAGCTTCTTGATCGAGATTTCGGCGGTTGGAAAGGATTAAAAACTGCCTATAGTTCTCTAGTGGAGAATGAGGAACCTGAGTGCGTTGCGTTTGGATTGAGCTACGTCGACTTCAAGTTCCACCTATTCTCAGTGAATTTGGAAACTGGTCAGGTTCCGTTCGCATTTTCGGCAGTGGCTACCTTTCCCGCGTTTGATTGGTTGTTGCGGGCTTCCGATTGTTCTCGGGCTGAATTCCTCAATGGCGCATACAATCAAACAAACTGGGAGCGCGTAAACAACAGGATTGGTTGTCTCACTGAGCCCCTTGAGTTGCTGTGACTGCGAAACATTTGCTTGAAAGGTTATTGAATATGTCAGAGGCAGAGGGAATTGACACGGAGAACCAAGTAGAAGGTGTCCAATTGGTCCCATCCCCTGAGACAAAGCTAGGTGGTTTAGTCGAACCAGGCACTCTCAAGGAACTCTACAAACGTTCCAATTGGGAAGCCACGCTGAAAGTAGCGGTAATTTTGGCAACTTATTGTAGCCTTTTCGCTTTGGGTAGGCTGATTGATGTCTTGGGCGTCTGGATTTTGATTTGGCTCCTACAAGCAGTTATATTGTCGGGCTTTTTGGGCGCCGCTCATGACTGCGCCCACAACACGATGTTCACCAACAGCAGAGCAAATCGGTTTGCGGGCGCAATATGGTCATCCATCGCTCTGTTCAACTTTTCTCTCTACAAGTGGTTCCATCTGATTCACCACAAAAATACAAGCGTGCGAGGCGATACGGAACCAGGCGGCGAATTTCCTAGCATCTGGGTATATCTTCGGGCTCTACCGACCGACGCATTTTTTGTAGCATTCTGGAAAATGTCTTGGCTCGCGCAACGCGGGATCTTCCCTGATTTTGTTCCCTCTAAGAAGGGTCGCCGAGACGTAAGAGTTGACAACATATTTCAAGTTTCGTGGGTGTTTGTCGTATTGGTTCTCACCGCAGCGTTCCCAATTTCTGCCCTGGAATTCTACCTGATCCCCATTTTACTCTATTTTCCGATGGTGTCTTTCACCAGTTTGCCAGAGCACTACGGTTGTGAGCGCGGTACGAATGTTTGGAAAAATACCCGAAGCATCAAATCGAATGCGCTGTTTCGGTACTTCTTTTGGAATGGAAACTTCCATGCAGCACATCACATAGCGCCCGGGATTCCATCAAGAAATCTTCAAAAATTCCACTCTTTGATTGAAGCTCGTTTGGAACATGTTAACAGATCGTACATGGGATTCCATGCCAAACTAATTTGGCAGCTTATCTTCTCACCACCGAAGGAAGTTGAACTGTCAGTTGACCCCAATATGCGGATCAACTTTGAGTATGAGATGTATAAAACGGGAGACAAGTCTTGAGATTGTTCACAAAAATGGTCGAGCGCCTTAATCTGGACGCGCAAGAAAGAAGGCACATGATACGGCATCGGCTCGATTCTATCGAGTATAAGACGAAGCTCCTGCAAGAGGGCATTGCTGCATACGCCTTTCACTCAGTGGACCTTGCAACCTCATTCACCATGTTTGACGTTGGTGAGTTGGAACTTGCTGACCTCAAGATCAAGCGGGATCCGTTATTCGGTCATTGTCATAATACTATTGTCCCCTGCGTGTCTACCGAGGCACTCGTAAGAGAAGCGCAAGATTACTTAGGAGAAGAAATCTTTTCATCTGACTCACTTGAGGGGCTCAATTTCCCGAAGAAGCCGATCCGCGAGGATAAAGAGTATTGGTTAGCATGGAAGATTGTACCACCGTTTAGTCCACTTCTCACTCTGGAAGAGCAAAACGATGTTCACAGAAGAACTGTATTGGCACAGGAAGGCCACTTCGACGATATGGAGTTCGCGGATGACAATCCTGTAGGAATGCCCGTAGGGATTTTGATCTCTGAAGCGAGTCTAGAAAGTACCCAGAAGCACATTGAGGACTGCGACGTCTTCCCGGACACCGTTGTCGAATACACAAGACTCCTAACTCTCGCTCAGAGTTGGGAGCTATCCATGAAGGAACTTGAAGAGTTGCGCACGCCGATGGAACGGACAAGTCCATTTGGGGATGGTTCCAGAAACTCAAGCTTGTAGGGAGAAACCTGATGATAAAGGTCACCGCACTGAATCACGCTTGTCTTGTCGTGAGCGATCGAAAGAGGTCGGAAGAGATCTTCATGGGTGTTCTTGGCTTGGAGCGTCATGGTTCTGTGGAATCCTGGTATTGGATCGATGGCAACACAACACTTCATCTGGTCGAAATTGGAGATGAAGCATTGGAGTCATGCGTTGCTAAGGAAATCCAGCACATCGCACTCCAAGTAAGTTCTTTGTCTGAAGCTCTTAGTGTTCTCTTGGAAGCAGGGCTGTCGGTCTTTCAGATGAACTTCCAGGGGGAAACAAGGGATCTAACGAGTGCTGCAGCGCCACTGGACTTTGGATTGGGGACCCTGTTCTTCAATGACTTCGATGGAAATCTCATCGAGTTAATTGAGCCAGGAAGGGGCGTCTTTACAGAAGCCATGATGTACAGGTGAACCCGCCCGGTTGCCGAGTAGCGGTACTTGGTGCCGGAATCTCTGGTCTTTCAGCTGCCATACGCTTGCACAACCTGGGGCACGAGCCCATTGTTTTTGAAGCGCGCAATCGTATCGGTGGTAGGATACTAAGCGTGCGTTTAGCTGGCTGGCCAGGAGTTGTGGAGGTTGGCGCACGATACGTTGGACGCTGTCATCACCGTATTCAACGTTTGTGCAGTCGCTACGGAGCCTTGCTCGAAGCAGAGCCCCCGACAACTAGGGACTCAATCATTCCAGATCGGATCATGTTCCGTGGACATGAGATGAACCGCCGCGAACTTGTTGCTCTCGAAAGGGAATATCATCTACTCTTCAAGGCTATCGAAGAGCAAGCGGCACGAAGAGCCAAAGCCGCAGGAAGGCCGGATATTGTCGAATGTGTTGATCAGCCATTGAAAGAGTTCTTGCTCAACTTGGGAGCTAGTGATGCGGCAGTTGAATTCTTCACTGACATAGACTCCAGCAGACAAACAGCGCAAACACTGCTTGCAGCAGTCAATGCTGCGGGATCGGGATACTTTGAAAACGTTGAGGCCCTTACCGCTCGGTCCGGATTGAGCTCCATTGTCGAAGGGTGCGTCAATCAAGTTGGTCGCAATCGAATTTTTCTAGAGCATGAAGCAGTTTCTATCAAGAGTCATGGCTCCGGGGTCGCAATTGAGTTCTCAGACACTCACGGCACTCTTAAGATGGAGCACTTTGACGGCGCAGTTCTGGCCGTTCCACCAGAATCCGCGAAAGCGCTGCTCTCCGGTTTAGACTTTGAATTCTCGGTACCTTCTCTAGCCCAACATAGATACATTTATTTCCTCTTTTCGGACACTCCGCATGACATGGTGGCATCATATCTAAGTGATGAAGGTATGATAAGGACCGCTGTTAGTTCAGCTCATGACAACCTATGTCTTGTTGACACGCTTTGCTGGGATACAGAAGCAGATCTCTCAGATATAGAGAAGGAAGTTAGAAGGGCACTTCGAATAGGCCAAGCAACCCTTATTGACACCTTGGAATGCGGCTGGACTCAGGATCCTCGGTCGGGTGGTACTTACGCCTACGAAGGCCTCAAGGATCCGATTGTTACTTGGAAAGGAAGCGAGATCCCCATCTTCCTCTGCGGGGATTGGCTGGGTTGGCCGTACATTGGCTTTATGGAAGGAGCAGTACTATCGGGCGAGCGAGCTGCAGAAATGGTGGCGCAGAAGATGCGGGTTTTCAAAAATCTTGATGTAAACTGATTATTGCGAAGCTAATTCCAGTAGGAACTGCCGTAAAGAAGTAGCAGACCAACAAGGAAGACTCGCAAAAGATCCGCTAAGCAGAAGCGAGCCACATCACGTACCAAAGCACCGGTCTTCAAATTGGAAACGACGCCACGAACGATGAATAAATTCAATCCTAGCGGAGGAGTGATTAGAGCCGCCTCCATTATGACAATCAAGAAAACCACCATTACAATGGGACTGAGTTCGTGGCTGATAGCTATACTTGTCAAGATAGGTGATGCCAGAAAGGCAAGCGTCAATGGATCAATAATCATTCCAAGAAACAAAAGACAAGCCGCGATGAGCACCATGGTAACGGCAGAAGATAAGTTCGCACCAGTGATGTAGTCACCAACTGCTATGAATTCCGGTGTTAGAGAAATTGAGGTCGCAAGTACTTGGCTGAAGATCAATAAAATTTGGATTGTACCAGCTGAGCTGAGTGCAAATTTGAACTCCTCGATTGGCCTAGTATCGAGCTCAGTTCTCTCCTCAAATGTACAAAGCAATCCAGCTAAAAAGAAGAGCAAGCAAGCCATCTCGAAGGGTGACAAAATTCCGAGAACAGAAAAGATCACCGGTGCAGAGGCGATAGCTCCACAAGCAATGATCGCCAACTTTGATGCCGCCGTGCTATTGGTGCCAACGAAATTGATTGAGGCCTTTTGCTCAAGACGTTCCCACCGCAAAATAATTGGCAGGTATACAGCCGCACTAATAACGGCCGCGAATACAGCCAATAGGTAAACGTCAAGCAGCGGAGCTTGCAGGAGATATGAAACCAATACAAGCAAACCAGATGGTGGCATGAGTATCCCAAGCGATCCACCAGCCGCGGCGGTTGCGGCCATTCGCGACCTCGTGCTCTCGCCGGAACTCGTGCCAGGCAACAGCCTTTCGATTGCACTTCCGGAAACCGAGGCTATGGCAACAGAAGAACCAGAGATCATCGAACCATACGCTGTGCCGATGAATGTGCCTAGAATCGGTCTACTCTTGCCTGGTGAGCCAGCACCCACGAACGAGACAACAAATCGCCGCACCGTTCTAGAAGCCGCAAATAGCGATCCTGCCGCTACGAAAATTGGTATTGCCTGTAGGTCTAAATTGGACGTCGTAGCTTCAATTGTTGTTCCAACAAGCGCCAAAACTGTTGTAAGGTTTCCAAATAGTGCAAATGCAGACAGTGTAGCAATGATTGCTATTGGTATTGATAAGTTTCTTGCTTTTAAGAAGAGCGCAGCGAGAAGGGAGAACGAAACGAACGGCCAATATTTCGTGCTACTCATAATCATTACTGTGATGGTGAACAACGAAAGCTGGATGAAGCTTCGGCTATGGAGCAACTCCGGAGCCAATCCGCGCAAAAGGCACAGCGAAAGTGCAATGGACGTCAAACTTGCCGGCAACCACCCAATCCAATTTGGCCATCCGTGTAGCAGCGTAACTTCTTGACCTCGGTAGACCGAGAAGAACAATAGTCCGACAACCAACGACAAAACTATCGAAGCTGCCGGAGCTAGAAGGGATAGCCCCCTCCCCAAGGCAAACCCGCTCTGCGGGCGGATTATCGAGAGCTGTGCGGCTGCTACGATAACTGTTGGAATCAGTAGGCTATTGATTTCAATGGCTACATTGAATGTTCCGGGTAAGAGGTAGCGGAAAGAAAATTCCAAAACCGAAACTAAGACTACTACTGCAAAGCAGACGGCCGCCAAAACCTGACAGAACGCTATGGTGCGATCCCGTAACGTCACCACTCAGTCAACTAACGAAAAGGAACTGTGTTCAGGTCGTGAAAGAACATCGTCTCTGATCATTTCTGCTTCGTTACGAGCTACAGTCCCAATCTCGATCGACAACTCAAGTCCCGTATTTTGGATAAGTATCTGTCGCGCGGGCTGTGACAATCTCCGATAGCTCCGTTCAGAGATCGCAACCATACCCATGATAAAGCCAAAGTTCTCGTTGCTGTGGTAATTTGTAGCATCCTGCAAGGAGATAGAAAAAAAGCCATTCCAAGGACTAATAGTTCCATTGAGCTGCCCTGACCTCAAAGCACTCGTTATCCCAGTCCATTCCAGTTGCACCGGATGAGCTCCAAGGTCTCTAACTGCTATTGCATTAGATGGACCCGCAACTCGAATCTGCGCACCAGATAGGTCTGGCTGTGTTTCGGCGTTAACATGCAAATGTGTTGGACCAATGGCCACAAAGGCAAGTGGTACGACGCCTTCTACGGCATCCGAGCCAAGCTCCAGATACTCGCTCCAAGCGCTAGCCGAGACCGCTTCGGAATCACCGCTGGCTCCAAAGCCTTCAAATTCTTCCAAAAATGTGAAACGCCCTGGATGCATAGTCGGAAGGATCCATGCCATGTCCGCGACGCCCCGTTCCAGACTTGCTAGTGCTTGTCTCCCGGCGCCCAAGCTATTCCAGATAACATCAATCCTTAGGTCAACCCCTTCTTCGCGAGCAACTTCATTCACGTGCTCCGCCCATTCTGCATACGCAGCGTTGATCGGTGCGCCAGGAGGACCCCATGCCGCGAAGCGCAGCAACTCTTCGGCGAAGGCACTTGAGCCTGCGAGTGCGAACGTTGCACTCAATATGACTTTCAACAATTTCATAGTTTCTCGCTTTCGTCTTTAGACTGTCTCTGATGCTCAATGCGATTGTGTGACCCTTCCTATAACGATGTCCGTGGCGTTTCTAGGTGGACGTTCCGTGTGAAGGAGCCACTGATTTCGACTTCCATACCTGAAAGAGTTTCGTTTTGCGCAGGTATCGTCAACACACTTCTGTTCGCGATCCAATATCTTGAACATAGCTTCTGGCGAATCGTCCTTGACCCGACACAAAGGAAATCGTCCACAATCCGTCACCGGACCGACATTTACAATTTCTGGGTCGTTCGACTCGGTACTTCTCTAGGCGCGGAGCATTAGCTCAAGCTTCAGGCCTCGCCACATTGCGTTTCGGGAGCGACCGCCGCGCCTTGGCAAACCCGCGATCCGTCGCGATGAAGCGCTCGAGCATGGCGACAACCAGTTTCTTCGCCTCGACCGGCCCCTGTCTCGTTTCCTGGCCGACGATTTCACCATAGGCGATCAGGTCACGGTGAAGCGCAGCGGGTAGTTCAACAGTCAGCTTCACCGGTTTGTCGTCCGGAATAGGTCCGAGTTTCAGCTTGGTCATGTCATCCTCCAGAAGGTGAAAAGACAAGGTCACGCGTCACGATCACGCGGACAGGGAAGCCCGGGCGGATGGTGAGGGTCGGCGGAACTTCAAGCTGGCGCTGGACGATGCGTTGGCCGGTCTCGTTGATTGTGTCCAAGGCACCATCGCGGAGCGCACGGGCGAGGCGATCTTCCTCGTCGGTGGCGAGTTCCGCACCGATAGCGAGCAAGGTCGAGAGACCGGCGGCGCGCAAAATGCTGGCCCAGTGGTAATCGACGCGATCCTCAAGACCAGCATAGCCTGCAGTGTCCGCCCCGGGCTGGCGTTCGAGCACGAGCGAGCGTCCATCCGGGAAGATCAGTCGCGTCCAGACCAAGAGAACGCGGCGCTGACCGACGGTAACGCCATCGTCGTATTCGCCGATCAGGCGCGTGCCTTGCGGGATTAGGAGTAAGCTACCCGTCGGGCTGTCATAGACGTTCTGGGTGACCTGCGCCGTGATCTGACCCGGAAGGTCGGAGCGGATGCCCGTGATCAGCGCCGCCGGAATGACAGATCCCGCCTGCAATAGAAAGGGCGAGGCCGGGCGCTGGACGCGGTCAGGCGCTACCGTGCGGCGGTCAGTGGGCGCGTCGAGAAAGGCCCGCCGGGGATCGGTTTCGGGGGCGGCGCCGAATCCGGACTGCGGTGCGCCGGGCGGAAGCGAGAAACCTGGGGATGTCGGTTGCGCGCCGGGCCAGGTCTGGAAGAAGAGATCGCTGACGCGGGCGGCGTCCAGTTCGGCAAGCCGTTGCTGTTCCGCCGGATCCATCGTCGGCGGTGTGAGGCTTGGGGCGGCGACGGGCTGGCCGCGCCGTTGTGCATCGAGGATGCCGCCGCCCAGGTCGCCCGGCAGCGGTGGACCGAGCCTCGGTATCGCATTGTAGCTGCCAGGCAGATCGCGCAAGCCGTCAGCAGGCTGGCGTCGGTCGGTGGTGATCAGTTCTTCCGGCGCAGCGCTGCGGTCCGGCCGTTGCAGGCCATAGATCAGCGCCGCACCGATACCGAGCCCCGCGACCACGCCAAGCCCGATGATGACCTTGCGCGAAATCCGCGTGACACGTGGTGGATCGGCGCGCAGGCGCACGGCGGCGGCGGCATCGGGTGGCGTCTCGGTCATGTGCCCTGCTCCGCAGCTTGCCGCACCACCGTCGCTTCGGTCTGCGGTTCGATCCGCAGGATGCGCACGACCTCTTGCCGGGGACCGCGTCCCAAGCGGAGTTCGGCCGCGCCGAAGAGGCGGTCGACGATCAGGACATTGCCGTGAATACGGCTATTGACGATTTCGAGTTCACCATCGGTACCGAGGACGAAGAGCGGCGGCATCTCCCCCTGGGCGATGCCGCGCGGGAAGACGACATAGACCCGGCGGCCATCGTCGAAAACCGAAACCGGTCGCCAGGGCGGGCTGTCGCCCTGCAGCCCGTAGCGGTGGTTGCGCGCATGGGGTGCCGGGATGCGCGGCGCGGTGGCGGTGATGCGCGGTGTCTCGGCTGCCCTCGGATAAGCCCAGGAGATGGCGGGCATCCAGGTTTCTTCGGAAGCATTGAGCTCGATAAGATAGGTGCGCCGGTCCGTCGAGATCACAAGGTTCGTGCGGATATCGGGCCGGGTGGGTTTCACGAGAACAAGGACGCGGGCGTCTCGGCCCGCGCCGCTTTCGGTGTCGCCGATGATCCAGCGGGCCGTGTCACCCGCCGCGATCGGGCCGGTGCCGGTCAGACGTTCGCCCGGCTCCAAGGCGATGGTCGTGATCTGCCCTGGGGCAGCATAGACCTGATAAAGCGCGCCCTCGGACCACGGATAGATCTGGATCGCGTTGAAATAGCCCGCGCGCCGGGGCTCGACCCGGGCAGCATCATTGGCATTGCCGACCTGCGCGACAGGCGTCAGCGCCGCCTCTCCGCCACGGCTCGGGGTCCAGGCGGGCGGGACATGGAGCGGGCGCGGCCGGTCGTCCGGCGCAGTCACTGGTGGTGTTGGCAAGGGCGGGACGGCATCGTCATAGGCGAATTGCGGCGGGCGGTCGCTGGCACATCCGGCGAGGAGCGTCGCTGCCAGCATGACAGAGGGAAGGATTGTGCGGACTAGGGTCATTGGCTCATCTCCCGCGACCAGTTGATCGCGTTGACATAAATTCCGAGGGGATTGGCGCGTAGGCGCTCTGCCGTGCGCGGCGGGTCGATCACGAGGGTCAGGATCGCGGTCCAGCGTTCGGTGCGGGCGAGTTGACCGTTGTCGTAATGCCGTTCGGTCCAGGCGACCCGGAAACTGTCCGGCGAGGCGCGGAGCACGCTTGAGACGTCGCCCGAAACCTCTTCCTCCGCCGCCCGCGTGAAGGGATCATCGGCGCGGGCATGGTCGTTGAGGGCCAATGCCCCGCGGTCCGTGGTGAATTCATAGGCGCGCAGCCAGTTCTGGCGGACCACCACCGGATCCGCGGGCAGACCCCGGACTTCTTCGATGAAGCGGGCGAGATGCCAGGCGATTTGCGGATCGGTCAGGGTGTACCCCGCTGTTGCTGCGTCAACGGCCCGGGCCTCGCCATGGCCATCGATTTCGACGACGTAAGGAACCACTGTGCCGCGCGCCGACTGCCAGACCAGCGCCGTGGCGAACCCGGCCGACAGGATCAGGCATCCGAAGGCCATGAGACGCCAGTTCTTCGCCTGCACCCGGGCCATGCCCATGCGTTCGTCCCAGACCTGGGCGGCCTTCTGATACGGGGTCTCAGGTTCGGGCGTCTTGCCGTAATGGGTGGAGGCGCGCTTGAAAAAACTCATTTGCGATCACTTTCCGACAGGGGGACTGAGGCACCGCCGCCGGGGCTATCGCCCGCGCGCAGCGCATGGGTGGCGGCAGAGACGCCGTGACTCATCGCCTGATTGCGGCGCATGGATTGGGCCCAAGCGGGCGGGCCGCCTGCAGGTCCGGCGGCAGCTGGATTGGCAGCACTGGCAATCGCGCCTGAGGATGAGGTGCCGCCCGTGGCGGCGAACCCGGCACGCGCGCCCTCGGCATGGCTTGTGCGCAGGCTTCCCGAGGCCGAAGCGGCAGCCTTGCGCAGGGGTGAGATCGCAGCGGAGCCTGCGGAGCGGGAGACGCCGCCCAGACCGGAGGCAACACCGGCTGCACCGGTCTGGCCCATCGACCCGAGGCTGTAGGCGGTCGAGGCAGCTCCCGCTGCCGAGGCCGCGCCCCGCGTGGCTGCGGCACCACCAGAGGCCAACGCGCCTGCCCCGCGCGCGGCGAGCATCGCCCCTCCGCCGGTCGCGAAAGCGGCACCGCCGACGGCGAGACCGGTGCCCACGGCGGCGCCCGCGCCCAGTTGCGGACCGCCGGAGACAAGGCCGGTGGCGATGCCGGGGCCGAAGATGCCCAAACCCAGAAGCGAAAGTGCGGCCAGCACGATTGCCATGGCCTCATCGATAGTGGGCGTCACGCCGCCGAAACCCGCGGTGAATTGGCCGAAGAGCGTCGAGCCAATGCCGATGATGACAGCCAGCACCAGAACCTTGATGCCGGAGGAAACCACATTGCCCAGCACCCGCTCGGCCATAAAGGCGGTCTTGCCGAACAGACCGAAGG
>CAYGMX010000014.1:0-4240 GCA_964351055.1 uncultured Loktanella sp.
ACCGACAACGCCGCCGGGGTTATCCCCGGAATGCGACTGGCCGCACCCAGCGTTCTGCAACTGCCAGATGCGCCAATGATGCTGCCAGATCATACTCTGCCAAGGCACGCGCCAATTCGCCCAAAGGCCCTGCCTTTTCAACAATCGCCTTTGTTAGAGACACATAAATCTGCTTTTCAAGCTCAAGGGCACGGCCGCCAGCATTCAGAATCCGTGTTTCGATCTCGGACAGTTCCACTGTTGTAAAGCGCACCTGATTGGCCGTCGTCTGCCGGTGGATGAAGGTTTTATTCAGCGGCGGAGCCATCATTTTCTCGGCGTGGGTCGCTGTGGTTTCAATAAAGTACCCCAGCACGTTGTTATGTTTGATCTTGAGCGAGGCAACGCCGGAAAGCGTGATGAACTCCGCCTGCATCGCAGCAATCACCGACCGCCCTTCGTCGCGCAGGGTGCGGGCCTCGTCCAGTGCTGCGTCATACCCCGGCGCGATAAACCCGCCATCGCGCGCCAGAAGGGGCGGTTCGGCAACCAGCGCCTCATCAAGCAGGCCAAGCAAGTCATCATGGCCGGACAAATGCCGCGCCGCTGCTGCCAGAACGGGTGGAAGATCATCAGGCACAGCCATTTCTGCGGCCTGCGCGATTGTATTGCGCAAGGCTGCCATATCGCGCGGTCCTCCACGATCCAGCGCCAAACGTGACAAGGCCCGATCAATATCGTGTACACCGCGCAAGCTGCTACGGATATTTTCGCCCAGATGCGGCCGCTCTGCGAGGAAGGCCACAGCTTCTTGCCGCTCTGCAATTACGGACACGGTGCAAGACGGCGAAGACAGCCGCCGCTCTAGCAACCGCGCCCCGCGAGCAGTAACCGTCCGGTCAATGCAATGAAGCAAAGAACCCTGTTTGCCGCCATTCATGGCATGGGTCAGTTCAAGCGACCGCCGCGTTGCGGCGTCAATCTGCATTGCAGCGGATTGCCCTTCCTGGACAGGCGGCCGCAACAGGGGCAGATTGCCCTTTTGTGTGATCTCCAGATACTCTGCAACAGCCGACATTGCCGCAATCTCGGCCCGTGAAAAGCTGCCGAAGGCATCAAGGGAGCCAACTTTGTAGAGTGTGCAAAGGCGTTTCTCGCCTGATGTACTATCGAAGGCCGCAGCACCCAAAGTTGTCAAGACCGCCCCAGATTCAGAGACTATTCCTGCCCAAAGTGCCTCTGACCCATCCACCACGATAACTTCTCGCGGTGTCAGGCGCGCAAGTTCCGGAGCAAGGGCCGCACCTGTGCAGGGCATCACGTGAAATGCGCCGGTGGAGATATCGACCCAAGCCAAAGCCCCCGCATCACGCACGATCGCATAGGCGGCCAAAAAATTGTGGCGTCGCGCATCCAGCAGTGAATCTTCGGTCAGGGTGCCGGGCGTGACAAGGCGGACGACCTCGCGTTTGACCACAGCCTTATAGCCGCGCTTCTTGGCTTCGGCGGGGCTTTCCATCTGTTCGCAGACTGCGACACGAAAACCCTTGCGGATCAGGGTCAGAAAATAGCCTTCAGCGGCATGATGCGGGACACCGCACATCGGAATGTCATCACCGTCATGCTTTCCTCGTTTGGTCAGCGCGATGTCCAATGCCTCTGCCGCGATGACAGCATCGTCAAAAAACATCTCGTAGAAATCGCCCATCCGGTAAAATAGCAAGGCATCGGGATGTGCGGCCTTGATTTCGAGATATTGCGCCATCATTGGCGTTGTGCTGCTATCGCTCATTGGACCCCCGGATCGTCCTACGCACTCTACCAGCCCCTCAAACACGCGAAACCCCGAAATGAATCCGTTGCGACGAACGGTCCAATACCGCTATGAGTTGATGACATATTTTGGGGGAAACCATGTCGAAGAATAAACTCACCCGCGAGGATGCGCTGACATTCCATATGCAGCCAAGCCCCGGCAAATGGGAAATTCAGGCGACTGTCCCGATGGATACCCAGCGTGATCTGTCTTTGGCCTATTCCCCCGGTGTGGCGATCCCCTGCGAAGAGATCGCAGCCAATCCCGCCACCGCCTATGACTATACCAACAAAGGCAATCTGGTCGCTGTCATCTCGAACGGCACGGCAGTGCTGGGTCTGGGAAATCTGGGTGCGCTGGGCAGTAAACCGGTGATGGAGGGCAAAGCGGTGCTGTTCAAACGCTTTGCCGATGTCAATTCGATCGACATCGAACTGGACACCGAAGACCCCGATGAATTCATCAAGGCCGTCCGCCTGATGGGCCCCACCTTTGGCGGCATCAATCTGGAAGATATCAAGGCGCCGGAATGCTTTATCATTGAGCAAACCTTGAAAGAACAGATGGACATCCCTGTGTTTCACGATGACCAGCACGGCACTGCGGTGATCTGCGCTGCGGGCTTGCTGAATGCGCTGCACCTGTCCGGCAAAAAGATCGAGGACGTCAAGATCGTGCTGAATGGTGCAGGAGCCGCAGGGATAGCCTGCCTTGAACTTTTGAAATCAATGGGTGCCAAGCATGACAACTGCATCATGGCTGACACAAAAGGGGTGATCTACCAAGGCCGGACCGAGGGGATGAACCAGTGGAAGTCAGCCCACGCCGCCAATACCAAGGCGCGCACGCTGGATGATGCCATGAAGGGCTGCGATGTGTTTCTAGGGGTCAGTGCCAAAGGTGCAGTGACGCAGGAAATGGTCTCTAACATGGCTGAAAACCCGGTTATTTTCGCCATGGCCAACCCCGACCCAGAGATTACCCCCGAAGACGCCCATGCCGTTCGGCCTGACGCAATCGTGGCCACAGGCCGCAGCGACTACCCCAATCAGGTAAATAACGTCCTTGGCTTTCCGTATCTTTTCCGTGGTGCGCTGGATATCCACGCCCGCGCAATCAACGACGAGATGAAGATCGCCTGCGCCGAGGCGCTTGCGGCCCTAGCCCGCGAGGATGTGCCAGATGAGGTTGCCATGGCCTATGGCAAAAAGCTCACTTTTGGGCGTGATTACATCATTCCAACGCCTTTCGATCCGCGTTTGATACACCGCATCCCAACCGCAGTTGCCCGTGCAGGCATGAAAACAGGCGTTGCACGGCGGCCCATTGTAGATATGGACGCCTATGAGGTTTCACTGAAATCACGGATGGACCCAACCGCGTCAATCCTGCGGGGTCTGAACGCACGGGCGCGGGCGAACCAGTCCACCGTTGTCTTTGCCGAAGGTGACGACCCTCGCGTGTTGCGTGCAGCGGTTCTTTATCAACGCTCCGGTCTGGGCAGGGCACTGATCGTGGGGCGCGCAGACGACGTCAAAGAAAAGCTGACTGCCGAAGGTCTGGCAGATGCCGTTGAAGAGCTCACCATCGTGAACGCAGCCAACACCCCGCACCTTGAGACATATAAGTCTTTTCTTTACAAACGCTTGCAGCGCAAGGGCTTTGATACGCAAGACGTTCACCGGCTCGCCGCTCGTGACCGGCATGTGTTTGCATCGCTGCTGCTTGCCCATGGTCATGCGGACGGGATGGTCACAGGAGCAACGCGCAAATCCGCGCATATCCTCGAGTTGATCAACCATGTTTTTGATGCGCAGCCGCATGATGGCGCGGTCGGCGTGACAGCGGTTCTTCACAAGGGGCGCATTGTTCTGATTACGGATACGCTTGTCCACGAGTGGCCCGATGAAAATGACCTTGCCGATATTGCAGAGCGCGGGGCCTTTGTTGCCCGTGAATTGGGCTTAGAGCCGCGGGTGGCGTTCCTGTCTTTTTCGACCTTCGGCTATCCGGTGTCGGAACGGGCCGAAAAAATGCACCGTGCGCCAACTGTGCTGGACCAGCGCAGGGTCGATTTCGAGTACGAAGGTGAAATGACTGTCGACGTGGCGCTAAATGCGAGGGCGCAAGAGCATTACCCCTTCTCGCGCCTGACCGGTCCGGCAAATGTGCTGGTCGTACCTGCGCGGCACTCTGCGTCGATCTCGGTCAAACTGATGCAGGAAATGGCGGGTGCGACCGTGATCGGGCCGATCCTGTCAGGCATTGGAAAGCCGATCCAGATCTGCTCGACCGTATCGACAGTGAACGACATCCTCAACATGGCCGTGATTGCCGCTTGCAAGGTAGACTGATGGCTATCTGGAACCTTGGATCGATCAATGCGGATTTCGTCTATGCGATCCCGCGTATTCCCGCACCGGGTGAAACGCTGTCCTCAACCGG
>CAYGMX010000014.1:4340-21094 GCA_964351055.1 uncultured Loktanella sp.
CCGGGCGCAAATGCTGAAATACCCCAAGTCACCCTGCAGGCCGCGATCGCCGAAGCCCAGACTGGCGACTGGCTGGTGATCCAGAACGAAACAAACCTGCAACGCACTGCAGCACAGATGGGTAAAAAGCTGGGGCTGCAAGTGGCCTATGCCGCCGCGCCTTTTGATGCCGACAGGGTTCAGGCGGTGCTACCTTACCTTGATTTCCTGATCCTGAACGCGGTCGAAGCGCAGCAATTGGAGGCGGCAACCGGCAAATCACCCGGCGACATACCCGTAAGGGATGTGATCGTGACCCGCGGCGCTGATGGCGCAGATTGGTATGGGCCGCAGGGCAAGGAACATTTCCCCGCCATCAAGGTCGACCCTGTTGATACAACCGGCGCAGGCGATACCTTTACCGGCTATGTGCTGGCAGGCCTCGATCGCGGCTTGCCCATGGGGCAGGCGATCAAACAGGCGACTAAAGCAGGTGCCCTGATGGTGATGCGTCACGGTACTGCCGATGTGATCCCGGATTTGTCAGAGGTGCAGGCGTTTCAGCGCTGATCGACGAAAGGGGCTGCGTCGCCCCATAAATCGGCCACCCGCGCATCGCGGCCACAACTCTCGCGATAAAATTTGTAGGCGTCCGCCTGTCGTTTTACACCGCCACGGGTGATCACACGGTTTTGGCCCTTATAGTAATCCTGATGATAGTCTTCTGCCTCGTAAAACCGCGCTTCATCAAGGATCGGTGTCACGATCTGCTGCCCCAAAGCGCGTTGTGCCTGTGCTCTTGCTTCTTCAGCGATTGCGCGTTGCTCTGGAGAGCCCACAAAAACCGCTGTGCGATAGCTTTCGCCACGATCACAGAACTGCCCGCCCGCATCGGTCGGATCTACGGACCGGTAGAAAGCAAACAGCAGTTGTTCGTAACTCACGACATCGGCGTCATAAGTGATTTCGACCGCCTCATAATGGCCCGACCCTTTCAAGGTTTGATAGGTCGGATCTGGTGTTGTGCCGCCGGTATAGCCTGACACGACCGCGCTGACCCCCTGCACACTTTCGAAATCACTCTCCACACACCAAAAACAACCACCCGCGACAATAGCGGTCTGGATGTCGCGCGCGGCGGCGGATTGTGCGATGGATAGCAAGGCAAATGTCAGCGCTACTGTCTTGAACATGGTGCAAAACTCCTTTGCGACAGAGGTGTCATCTTTGCGGTCCAAAAATCCAGAGTGGAAAGCAATTCTCACGCGGTCTTTACCTCTTGGAACAAACCGCAGCCTGCCATAGCGTCACGACAAAGGAGAACGGATATGGCTAAAGTCAGCACCCATCAGGCCGAAGATGATGCACGCAACGAAAGCATCCTGATCTATGTCGATGGCCGGATCGTGCCCAAGCGCGATGCACTGGTCAGCGTTTACGACAGCGGTTTCATGTTGGGTGATGGTGTCTGGGAAGGCCTGCGGCTCTATGACGGGAAATGGGCCTTTCTGGATGAACACATCGACCGGCTTTTCGAGGCTGCCAAAGCGATTGATCTCGACATTGGCATGGACAGAAATGGCATCATTTCGGCCTTGTTAGAGACACAAAAAGCAAACGAAATGACAACAGACGCACATGCGCGCCTGATGATCACCCGTGGGGTCAAGGTCCGCCCGTTCCAACACCCTGGCCTTTCGCAATCAGGGCCAACTTTCGTGATCATTATGGAACATTCGCGGCCCAAGATCCCGCGCCCGATCACCTTGGCCACGGTGCCGCACCAGCGCGGTCTGCCGATGACGCAAGACCCCAAACTGAACAGCCATTCCAAACTGAACTGCATCTTGGCCTGCATCGCCGCACAAAAGGCAGGGGCGGACGAGGCGCTGATGCTAGATGTGCATGGCTTCGTGAACACCACAAACGCATGCAACTTCTTTATCGTCAAGAAAGGCGCCGTCTGGACCAGTACGGGCGATTACTGCATGAACGGGATCACACGGCAAAAGGTGATCGACCTATGCCGCGCCAATGATATTCCTGTTTTCGAACGAAACTTCAGCCTTGTTGATACCTATGCCGCAGACGAGGCATTCTTGACAGGCACGTTCGGGGCCCAAACACCTGTCAGCACGATTGACGGTCGCCGAATCGGGACAGGCGAACCTGGCCCCGTCACCAAAAGGCTGCGTGCGCTTTACAAAGATTTGGTCGCCGGATCATGAGAATTGCCATGTGGTCCGGCCCGCGGAATCTGTCCACCGCCATGATGTACGCCTTCGGCAACCGGGGGGATTTTGCCATTTGGGATGAACCTTTCTATGCGCCCTACCTCGCCGCAACCAAAGCTAGCCACCCGATGCGGGCCGCAATCATCGCAGCACACGAGACTGATCCCGACATCGTTGCCCGACGATGTATAGACACTATTCCAGCTAAAAAGCCGCATTTCTATATGAAACATATGCCGCATCACATGGTTTCAGGCTTCCCGCTAGGGTGGGCGCGCGAATGTGTGAACATCCACCTCATCCGGCATCCGGCCCGTGTCATCGCAAGCTACGGCGCAAAGATGGATCATATGTCGCTGGAAGATATCGGTTTTCCGCAGCAAACAGCGCTCTACCAAGAATTGGGCGGTCTCGTGATCGACAGCGCCGATATTCGCGCCGATCCCGAAGGAATGCTCAGGAAACTCTGTGATGCCATAGGCTTGATCTTTGATCCTGCGATGCTGCATTGGCCCGCAGGCCCCCGCGCAGAGGATGGCATCTGGGCCAGCCACTGGTATAACGCAGTCCACCAAAGCACCGGTTTCGCGGGCGCTGAGGGTGACTTACCTGATCTGGACGCAACACAGGAAAAAATGGCACAGCGCGCGATGCCCCACTACCAAAGGCTCGCAGCGCTTAAGTTGTGATTGCTGGTATTATTGGCCCAAAAATATCCTGGGGGAGGCCCGTAGGGGCCGGGGGCAACGCCCCCTATCCCCGCCGGTTCCGCGATGCCAAGAGCTTCAACCGTAGCGCATTCAGCTGAATAAACCCTTGCGCATCCTTTTGGTCGTAAGCGCCCGCATCGTCCTCAAAGGTCACATGCGCCTCGGAATAAAGCGATTTGTCCGACCAGCGGGCAACAGTCGTGGCGGACCCCTTATAAAGTTTCACGCGCACAGTGCCCGAAACATGGTCTTGGCTCTTGTCGATCAGTGCCTGCAGCATTTCGCGCTCGGGCGAGAACCAGAAACCGTTATAAATCAGTTCTGCATAGCGTGGCATGATACTGTCTTTGAGGTGTCCAGCGCCGCTATCCAGCGTAATTTGCTCGATCCCGCGGTGGGCCTCCAACAACACAGTACCACCAGGTGTCTCATAGATTCCGCGCGATTTCATTCCGACAAAGCGGTTTTCCACCAGATCAAGACGACCAACACCGTGCTTGCCACCCAAAGCGTTCAGCTTGGTCAGGATCGTGGCAGGCGACATCGCCTCGCCATTGATTGCTACCGCATCACCGCGTTCGAACGTGATTTCAACCATTTCCGGAACGTCCGGCGCATCCTCCGGTGCGACAGTGCGCTGATAGACGTAATCCGGCGCCTCGACGCCCGGGTCTTCCAGAACTTTACCCTCGGATGAGGTATGAAGCAGGTTGGCATCAACGCTGAACGGCGCCTCGCCCCGCTTGTCTTTGGCGACAGGAATCTGGTTCTGCTCTGCAAACTCCAGCAGCCGTGTCCGGCTGGTCAGATCCCATTCACGCCATGGGGCAATAACCTTGATCTCCGGGTTCAGCGCATAGGCGGCCAGTTCAAACCGGACCTGATCATTCCCCTTTCCGGTTGCGCCATGTGCGACCGCATCAGCCCCTTCGATGGCGGCAATCTCGACAAGCCGCTTTGAAATCAAAGGGCGTGCGATTGAAGTGCCCAGCAGATAAAGCCCTTCATAAAGTGCGTTGGCACGAAACATCGGAAAGACGAAATCGCGCACGAATTCCTCGCGCAGGTCCTCGATGTAAATGGCGGATGCGCCCATCATTTCCGCTTTGGCGCGCGCGGGCTCCAGCTCTTCGCCCTGTCCAAGGTCGGCGGTAAAGGTCACAACCTCGCAGCCATACTCTGTCTGCAACCATTTCAGGATGATCGAGGTATCAAGCCCACCGGAATAGGCCAGAACAACTTTTTTCGGAGCGGTCATAAGCATGCGCCTTTACGTCAATATTTGCTGACCTGCGCGATAAAGGTTTTTCACAACAGGGGCAAGAAGCGGCGCATCTGCAACTATTATTGGCCCAAAAATATCCTGGGGGAGGCGCGCAGCGACGGGGGCAAAGCCCCCTAAACGCGTCAGCTGATCAGTGCAGCCACGAAATCCGCGTCACCATCGTTATAAAGTTCGCTGACCGCGGCAACAGGATCAAGCCAGATCGCGGCATGTCCAGCCTCCGAAGGCGGGCCGTGCGGGCGCACGGGTCGTGCCAGATAGATGTGGCACAACTTTTCGGCCCACATGTCATACTCTGGCATAAAGGTGAATCGCCGGAATGTCCCCAGTTTGCGCGGCGCGGCAATACGCCAGCCTGTCTCTTCAAAGACCTCGCGGTGCAGCGCATTCAGCGGATGTTCCCCCGGATCGACCCCGCCGCCAGGCAATTGTACTTCAAAGTGAGGTGCGCCCTGATAGGTCAGCAAGAACTGTCCACGCAAAGGCAGGATTGCATAGACACCATGCCGCGTTTTGTAGCGCTGCCCGTTTTGTGGCACCTCGCCATACCGTCTGATCATAGCTTCCCCCTTGGACGCTGCCTTGCCTGGCCTATATAGGCGCGGTATGCCAACTCCTGACATGTAAGGAAAGACCATGAGCCTCGGCACCCAAATCGCTTGGGACGATACCGTCCTGCCGTTCCAACTTGACGCCTCCGATATTCGCGGACGGGTGGCCCGTCTGGATGGCGTGTTGGAACAGGTGCTCAAGCAGCATGACTATCCGCCGATGATCGAAGGGCTGGTGGCTGAAATGGCTTTGCTGACCGCTTTGATCGGCCAGACCATGAAACTGCGATGGAAACTGTCATTGCAAGTGCGTGGCTCTGGTCCGGCACGGTTGATTGCCACCGACTACTATGGTCCTACAGATGACGGGCAGCCTGCGCGCATTCGTGCCTATGCCTCTTACGATGCCGATGCGCTGGATCAGTCTGCTGACCCCTTTAGCCAGATCGGGAACGGCTATTTTGCCATCCTGATCGATCAGGGCGAAGGCACTGCACCCTATCAGGGGATCACCCCGATTGCGGGTGGATCGCTTTCCGCCTGTGCAGAGACTTATTTCGCCCAATCCGAGCAGTTGCCCACACGGTTTCAGCTGACATATGGCCAGTCGCAACTGCCGGGCGAAGCGACCCATTGGCGCGCTGGCGGAGTGATGTTGCAGCATATGCCGAAAGCCTCGCCGCATGTGACGGGCGAAGGTGGCTCGGGTGAGGATGGATTGTTGCACGCAACGGACATCCTTGATGCGGATGAAGGTGAAAACTGGACCCGTGCCAATGTACTGCTTGATACGGTTGACGAGATTGAACTGATTGGCCCAACGGTTGCGCCAACGGACCTGCTGGTCAGGCTTTTTCATGAAGAGCAGCCACGCGTCTATGACGCCCAGCCGGTCAAGTTCGGGTGTAGCTGTTCAGAAGACAAAGTGCGCCAGAGCCTTTCGATCTACTCGGCCAAGGACATCGGCACGATGACGACCGATGCAGGGACAGTCACAGCAGACTGTCAGTTCTGCGGGGCGCATTACGTTTTTGCGCCTGATACGCTCGGGTTCGAGGCCAAGGATGCGCGTGCCTGACCTGCGCCAAAAACTAAAGGATGCGCTGTCGCAAGCAGGCAGCGCATCTTCTGATTTTGATCTCAACAAAGACATCAAGACACCAGAGGCAACGCTGGTCCCTGCCGCCGTACTTATTGGCATTCGGGCTGAAACAGAGACCGTTATTCTAACAAAACGCTCTGCCCGCCTCAAACATCATCCGGGTCAGATTGCCTTTCCGGGGGGCAGGCAGGACCCCACAGACATGACCCTCGTAGATGCCGCCTTGCGTGAAGCACACGAGGAAATCGGATTGCCGCCAGCCATCGTTGACGTACTGGGCGCGCTACCACCGCACCAGACCGTCACCGGCTTCCAGGTCACGCCTATCGTGGCGCTTGTGAAGGGCGCATATCTGCCGCGTCCCGAAGCGGGCGAGGTGAGCGAGATATTTGAAGTGCCGCTGTCCCATCTCATCACGCCCGCAATGTATCGTGTCGAAGGGCGCCGTTGGCAGGGCCGGCACCGGCTTTTCTATACTGTGCCCTACGGCCCCTATTACATTTGGGGCGCAACGGCGCGCATCTTGCGGGCCTTTGCAGAGCGGATGGCATGACGCGCATTTTGGCCCCATGGCTGCGCGACAAGGCCACACAGACAGTCTGCCGCTTGCTGACCGACGCCGGCCATCAGGCTTGGTTTGTTGGGGGGTGTGTCCGCAATGAACTGCTGGGTGAACCGGTCGCCGACCTTGACCTGGCGACAGACGCACACCCGCAAACGGTCGTGAAACTGGCGCAGGCTGCGGGCCTGAAGGCTGTTCCTACAGGGATAGATCACGGTACAGTGACGGTCATCGTCAAGGATACCCCTTTTGAAATCACGACCTTTCGCCGCGATGTGGCAACCGACGGGCGGCGCGCAACAGTCGCTTTTGCAGACAACATCGTCGATGATGCGCGGCGTCGGGATTTTACGATCAATGCGCTTTATGCAGATCCGGACGGGCAAATCGCCGACCCATTGGGCGGGCTGGAGGATCTGACGGCGCGGCGCATCCGCTTCATCGAAGGTGCAGATCAGCGGATCAAAGAGGACTACCTCCGCATCCTGCGGTTTTTCCGGTTTTATGCATGGTACGGCGATGCCAAAGAGGGGCCGGATGCAGAGGGATTGGCAGCATGTGCGGCAAACCTAGAAGGTCTGCCGTCCCTGTCGGTTGAACGTGTCACCGCAGAGATGCTGAAACTGCTTGCCGCCCCAGATCCGGCGCCCGCAGTTGCGTCAATGGCGGCAACAGGGGTTCTGTCGTGCATATTGCCGGGAGCAGAGGCCGGTCTGCTGGCCGTGCTTGTTCACCACGAACAAAAGCACGGCTTTGCCCCAGATCCGTTGCGTCGTTTGGCAGTGATCGGTGCTGCGCCATCGCAGGTCTTGCGACTTTCAAAGGACCAAAGCAGGTATTTGGGTTACATCACAGCTGACGTGTCACCAGCCGAGGCAAGCTATCGTTTTGGGGTGGCTGCCGGACAAGACAAACTGTTGTTAGAGACAGCCGCTTTGGGGCAGGAATTAGACACTAACACACTGCAAAAGGTGCAAGACGCTGCTGAAAGAACCTTTCCACTCAGCGCCGCCGACCTGATGCCTGCCCTGTCTGGCCCTGCCCTTGGCCAAGCACTGAGCAAGGCCGAGGCGCGCTGGATCGCTTCCGGCTTTGCGCTGACGAAAGCAGAATTGCTTGAGTGATCTCCTCCCTTTATTCGGCTTTGTGTTCTTCGGTCTTTTCTCTCCGGGCCCGAATGTGATCATGCTGACGGCATCCGGTGCGCGCTTTGGGTTTCAACGCACCGTGCCGCATGTTCTTGGTGTGGTGCTCGGCGTTGGTATCGTTGCGGGCGTAACAGGCATGGGGATTGGCGGGCTGATCGCGGCACAGCCGGCCTTGGCAATCGTTCTCAAGAGCATAGCGGCGCTATGGATCCTGTGGATGGCGGTGCATCTCTGGCGGGCAGATCCTGCAAAGACCAAGCCAACGGATCGGCCGTTCACCTTTCGCGAAGCTGTGCTCTTTCAGTGGGTAAACCCCAAACTTTGGGCTGTGGCGCTGAGTGCGACAGCCTATGTTGCTCTCCTTGCCCCCCTCAAGCAGGCAGTGACACTTGCCGCGACATTTTCGACTCTCAATCTTGGCGTGTGCCTGTTTTGGGCGACAGCGGGCAGTCTGTTGTCCTACTTGCTAAAGAATCCAGCGGCTTGGCGGGTCTTCATGCGCTTGATGGCGGTCGCTCTTGCCGGCTTTTCGGTGCTGGTTTTCCTCTGACTTAACCTTTGCTATAGCTGTGTACACACTGATGAGGCAGACCCATGTTTCGATTCTTCGAAGGTCTTGTCGATCCTTACGTAACTTACGAAGAGAGCGACACGCCGCCCAAGCGGCTTTACCCGTTTCTGCGTGCCTACGCAGAGCCGTTCAAAAGGGTATTCTGGGTGACAGGCATCGCATCTGTCTGCATCGCCATTGTCGAAATCTGGCTGATTTCCTACTTGGGCCGGCTTGTTGATATTCTGTCCGATGGAACCCCCGCGCAGGTCTGGGCACAAAGCGGGCTCGAATTCATTCTTGTCGCTGTCTTTATCCTTACCTTGCGACCCGCCTTGCATGTGGGGCAAGTCATGTTGCTGAATAATACGATCTTGCCTAATTTCGGCACTTTGGTGCGCTGGCGTGCGCATCGTCATGTCCTGCGCCAGTCAGTTGGCTGGTTCGAGGATGATTTTGCTGGACGCATCGCCAACAGGATCATGCAGACACCCCCCGCCGCAGGCGAGGTTGTGTTTCAGCTTTTTGATGCGATTACCTTTTCCATCGCCTATGTCATTGGCGCCGCGTTTCTCTTAGGGCAGGCTGATGCGGAACTGCTGTTGCCGCTATTGCTGTGGATCGTGCCTTATATTCTGTTGATGCGGTGGGTTGTGACACGGATCGCCGCCGCGTCAGAGGCGGCATCCAATGCCCGCAGTGCCGTGACGGGCCGTGTTGTGGACAGCTATACCAACATTCATTCGGTCAAGATGTTTGCCCACCATGACCGCGAGATCGACTATGCCAAAGAGGCGATCGAAGAGGCGCGCCGCACTTTCCAGATCGAGATGCGTCTTTATACGCTGATGGATGCGGGGTTGATGCTGCTCAATGGTCTGTTGATCGTCGGCGTTGTGGGCTGGGCTATCTGGCTCTGGATGCAGGGCCTCGCCTCTGTCGGGGTTGTTGCTGTGGCGACGTCGCTGGCGCTGCGGCTGAATGCAATGTCCGGCTGGATCATGTGGGCGATCACGAATTTCTTTCGTGAACTTGGCGTTGTGGCCGAGGGGATGCAAACCATCGCACAGCCGATTGCGCTCTTGGACCAGCCAAAGGCGCAGCCGTTGACAGTTCATGCAGGCGGCGTGCAAATCACCGGCCTTTCACATCACTACGGTCAGGAAAGTGGGGGCCTAGACCGGATCGACCTGACAATTGCACCGGGTGAAAAGGTGGGGCTTGTCGGGCAGTCTGGCGCGGGTAAGTCCACTTTGGTCAAACTGCTCTTGCGGTTTTATGACCCAGAGCGCGGTACCATCGCGATTGATGGACAAGACATCACACATGCGACCCAAGACAGTTTGCGCGTCGCTATCGGCATGGTCCAGCAAGACAGCAGCCTGCTGCACAGATCAGTGCGTGAAAACATCCTTTATGGCAATCCGGGTGCAGGCGAAGACGCGATGATCGCCGCTGCCCGCCGCGCAGAAGCGCATGACTTTATCCTCGGGCTGAGGGACAATGAGGGAAATACCGGATACGATGCCCGCGTCGGCGAACGTGGGGTGAAGCTGTCGGGCGGTCAGCGCCAGAGGATCGCTCTTGCGCGGGTCATTTTGAAAGACGCGCCCATCTTGCTGTTGGACGAAGCGACAAGCGCACTAGATAGTGAAGTCGAAGCCGCAATTCTGCAGACGCTTTATGGCATGATGGAAGGCAAAACCGTCATTGCCATCGCGCACCGCCTGTCGACGATTGCCCAGATGGACCGGATCATCGTGATGGATCATGGCCGCATTATCGAAGACGGCACTCATGACGCGCTGCTGGCGGCAAACGGACAATATGCACGGTTCTGGGCGCGCCAATCGGGGGGCTTTCTGGGGCAGAGCATCGAAGGCGATATATGACACCGGAACGCTGGATCAATCCATTTGAACCCGCCGAGGGACCACCCCCGCAGACGCTTTTGGCGTTCCTTGGGTGGTGTCTGCGGGGCAGTACAAAAATTACGCTCTTGGCTGGATTAGTGTCTGCTTTGGCAGGGACGCTTGAGGTCGCAACAGCGCTGATGCTCGGGTGGGTGATTGACGCTGCACTGACGTCGAACGCAGAAACCTACTTTGCCGATAACGTGCTTTTGTTGCTTGGCGTCATGGCATTTTTCGTGGTGTTGCGTCCGCTTATCTTGGGGTTGTCGGGCCTGATGCAGGCTGTGGTGGTCGGGCCATCGCTCAGCAATCTGATCCTGTCGCGATTGCACCGGCATTCACTGGGCCAGTCAGTGACTTTCTTTGACGACGACTTTGCAGGCCGCATTGCGCAAAAGCAGATGCAGGCGGCGCGCGCGGCGACAGATCTGATCGTTGATATGATCAATACGGTGGCTTTTGCGCTGGCATCGCTTGTCGGATCGGTCATCTTGCTGCTGACAATAGACGTGCGGTCCGCCGCGCTCTTGGCGGTATGGGCCACTGCTTACATATGGCTGATCCGGTTTTTCATGCCGCGTATCCGCGCACGCTCAAAGGCGCGGGCAGCGACCCGTGCGATGGTGACGGGGCAGGTTGTTGATACAATCACGAACATCAAGACAGTGAAACTCTTTGCCCATGACGCCCACGAAGATCGCGCAGCCATCGACGCGATGGAGAATTACTGGGGCAACGCAGTCAGCTATGGCTGGTTGTCGGCATGGTTCCGGTTCTGGCTGATGGCGCTGGGCGGGCTGCTGCCCATTATTCTGGTCGGGATTACCCTTTATTTCTGGACCACGGGCGCTGCCACTGCGGGCAATATCGCGGCGGCTGGCGCGATTTCATTGCGGTTGTCGCAGATGACAGGTTGGGTCAGTTTCACGCTGATGGGCATGTATGCCAACGTGGGCGAGGTCGAGGATGCGATGAATACGCTCAGCCCCGCGCATACGCTGACAGATGCGCGTGATGCCAAGGTTCTGGACGCAAGACAGGGTGAAATTGCGCTGCGAGATGTGGTGTTCAGTTATGGCGGCGGTCCGGGTGGTCTGGATCGTGTCAGCCTGACGGTCAAGCCGGGCGAAAAGCTCGGGTTGGTCGGGGCATCGGGTGCGGGGAAATCGACATTGGTGGCCTTGCTGTTGCGGCTTTATGATACCGAAGCGGGCACCGTTACGATTGACGGGATGGATATCCGCGAGGTGACCCAAGAAAGCTTGCGCCGTCAGATCGCGATGGTCACGCAGGAAACGGCGATGTTTAACCGCTCTGCCCGTGAAAACATCAGATACGGCAAGCCGGACGCGACCCAAGCAGAGATCGAAGATGCCGCACGGCAGGCAGAGGCACATGACTTTATCCTGACGCTGAAAGATCACAAAGGGCGCACCGGATATGACGCGCATCTGGGCGAGCGCGGTGTCAAGCTGTCTGGCGGCCAGCGCCAGCGCATTGCGATCGCGCGCGCGATACTGAAAGATGCGCCTATTCTGGTTCTGGACGAGGCGACAAGCGCACTTGATTCCGAGGTCGAAGCATCGATTCAGGGCGCATTAGAGTCTATTATGGACGGAAAGACGGTCATTGCGATCGCACACCGCCTTTCCACATTGGCGCAAATGGACCGGATCGTTGTGCTTGACGCAGGGCGCATTGTCGAACAAGGAACGCACGCGGATCTGCTCTCCAAAGGTGGGCTCTATGCGCGCTATTGGAACCGCCAATCCGGCGGGTTTATCAACGTGAAAGATGCGGCGGAATAAATGCTGACAATCGAAAGCCTGACCCATCTGGGCATGGGGCGTGCCTCGGACGGGCGCTCGCTTTTGCCGCGCGTTCTGCCGGGTGAAGAGGTGGAAGTTGCACAGGACGGCACTGTCCGGATTGTGACCCCCTCGACAGATCGCGTTGCAGCACCCTGCCGCCACTTCAAGACTTGTGGCGGATGCGCGATGCAACACGCAAAAGATACATTTGTCGCAAATTGGAAGCAGGACATTGTGGTCAAGGCGCTTCAGGCGCGTGGCCTATCGCCGGAATTCCGTCCGGTGATGACTTCGCCAGCCCAGTCACGGCGCAGGGCCAAATTGTCAGGGCAACGCACGAAAAAAGGCGCGATGATCGGCTTTCACGCCAAAGCGTCGAACATGCTGGTGCCGGTGCCGGATTGCCAACTTTTGACACCTGCGCTGATTGCTACCTTTCCCGCGCTTGAAGCGCTGACTGTGCTGGCCTGTTCCCGCAAAGGCGAAATTGATCTGACGGTGACAGAAACCGCAGTGGGTGCTGACGTTTTGGTTGAAACGGACAAGGACCTGACACCGCAATTGCGGGTGGAATTGGCGACGCTGGCCAATCAGTTCGGGTTGGCCCGTCTGGTCTGGAACGATGAGCCGGTCGTCACGATCAATCCGCCTGCGCAAGACTTTGGCGGCACAAAGGTCGTACCGCCCCCGGGCGCATTCCTGCAAGCAACCAAACACGGCGAACAGGCGCTGTTGTCGGCGGTGGAAGAGATCACTGCAAGTTCAGGCCGGATCGTTGATCTGTTTTCGGGATGCGGGACATTTACCCTGCCTCTAGCGAAACGGGCAGAAATCCACGCGGTCGAAGGTGAAGCTGCCATGCTGGACGCATTGGACCGCGGGTGGCGCGAGGGCCATCAACTGCGCCGTGTGACAACCGAGACACGCGATCTTTTCCGCCGTCCGTTGGAACCTGACGAGTTGCGGACATTCGATGCTGCTGTCATTGACCCGCCCCGCGCAGGGGCAGAGGCGCAGATCGAAACCCTTGCAGCCTCGGAGATCGGGACCATTGCGATGGTGTCGTGTAACCCCGTGACTTTCGCCCGTGATGCACGAACCTTGGTTGATGCGGGCTTTGAAATACCATGGGTTCAGGTCGTCGACCAGTTTCGTTGGTCGCCCCATACCGAGGTCGTTGCCTCATTATCTCGGAAATTGTGAAGAAAGGCGTAACTTAGCTATTCTGATTGTTTTTTTTGTAGTACGACTCGGAAAACGGCGCAGACCGTAGCGATGGGCAGTGACATGATATCTAGACGTTCGATGATGGTAGGGGCCGCGGCCGGACTTGTGGCTTGCACGGCACAGCCGGTCTATACAGGGCCGCAGGTCACGCGTATTCAGGTGCTCAAGGGGCAGCGTGAAATGCAACTCTTGCATCACACCACCTTGCTACGTTCTTACAAATTCGAGCTTGGCTTTGATCCGATCGGGCACAAGCAGCAGGAAGGTGACGGGCGCACACCCGAAGGCGGTTATCGCATCGATCGCCGTAATCCCAACAGCAGCTTTCATCTCTCGCTTGGTATCTCGTATCCTGATGCGTCCGATGTCGCTGCCGCACGCGCGCGCAACGTCGACCCCGGCGGGGATATCTTTATTCACGGCACGCCTGAAAAGTGGATCGGTAAACCTGATTGGACATGGGGCTGCATTGCGGTGCAGAACGACGAGATGGACGAGATCTATGCGATGATCGAAACCGGTACGCTGATCTACATCTACGCCTAGAACGCAACGCTTGCGATTGGCTGGCGGACACTTGGGTCACTGCCCATGTTCAATGTCCACCAAAGCTTGGCTGATTGTTCCTGATACCATGCAAAACCCATAAACCGCGCTTCAGGGTCCAAGATGACGTCGCGCGTGCCGCTGACTGACATCCAAGCAGCAAGCGTCTGCAACTCGGACTCGAAAGACTCCGAAATGTTTTCACCCAAGAGCCGCCCCGGGAAACCGGCACGTTGCGCGCGTGCCACCGGACTTGATCCATCAGAACCAAAGAGCCAAGGGCGGTTTTGGACAGCCATGTCGCGCGCATGGGTCGCAGCAGCAGCATTCAGCCGCGCATCAAGCTCTACCGGCTGGACGCCTGCGGTCTGGCGCAAGGCATTGACGCTATCAAGCATCCGGAACTGGATCGCAGCCTCATCGCCGGGCGCGATCACATATGCGGTGGGCAATGGCAGACCATCCGGCCCCAAAGGCCGGTTCAGTCTGGGGTCGCAAGCAGCCAAGCCAACCGCTGCCAACCCAAACATCACGTCGCGTCGAAACATACTTTTTCGCCTTCTGCTGCGTTATTCATCCTTAGCCGGATTGCACAGACACTTCAAACCCACATCAGCACGGAATTGACAAGGATGACATTTCTTTGAATTGCAGCGCAGCACGATAGGCATTAGAGAAATGAACCGAACAATAGCGGTTCCCCGGAAGGAGCAACTGATGACATCGACATTTTCGCGGCGGGGCTTTCTGACAGCTTCGGCAGCATTGATTGGAACAGGGGCGGTCGCACAGACAGCCAATACAACCGAGATCGAAAGCGATATTTCCGCCGGCGTACAGCGGAACATCGCCAGCTTCCGGTCATTGGATTGGCAGCCATACTTCAGCAACCTCAAAGACGGCGCCATTCTCGTTGACCTGCAGTCGCGCGCTTTGCATTTCTGGTCCGAGGATGAAAGCGTGTACAAGCTTTTCCCGACAAGTGTGCCCCTGACAGAGGACCTGACACGGACTGGCCGGACCGCCATCACCCGCAAGGTCGAAGGCCCAAGCTGGTCACCGACCCCCGCAATGCGGCTGCGCAACCCGGAATGGCCAGAGTTTGTCGGCCCCGGCCCGGATAACCCCTTGGGGACGCATGCCTTGCACCTGACGTGGCAGTATTACCGCATTCACGGCACCCATGACACGCGCAAGATTGGCCGGCGGTCGTCGAACGGCTGCATCGGGCTTTATAATGAGCAAATCGCAGAGCTTTACGATCTCACCAAGGTTGGTACGCAGGTTCTTTTGATTTAAGGGGCCAGCGCAGTTTTGGACGACAAAAAAGGCGCATCATGTGATGCGCCTTTTTTGGTTGATCGCCCAATAAACTGCAAAGTCGCATCATGAACGCTGGAAAATGCGAAACGGCCATCTTCGGCGGCTTTCCACGACCTCTGATTCTTGCTGCGCTTCTATCGCGGCTTCTGCCGCCGCGATGCGCGCGTCTTTTTGTCCTTCCAATGCTTCGGATGTCTCGCGGTTGAATTCCTCAACCCAGCCCGGTTGCTTTGACTGTTCGCGCTCCTCCAAAGGTTGCGAATTTCGGGACGGTTCCGGATCTCGGGGCATTGAATTGTAAACGTATTCGTTGGTTTCGGACACAAGGCGCGTCAGTGTTTTGCCCAGATCATCCGAGGAAAGCATACGGATAGGTTTGACCTGCTTACCTTCGCTGTTGATCATTTGCTGCCATTCGGCAGCGCTTTGGATGCGGTCCTTAGGGAGAACGCGCATCGCTTTATCGATCGCCTTGAGGAACACGCTGTCGTATTCAGGAAAGCGGCCCGCCAGTGGTTCGCAGGGATCAGGGTTGTTGCCGGCAACCTCTGCCATCCGCGTCTGGCTGTTGGGAGGGGCTTTACCGCTGATCAAATGGTAGAACGACGCGGCCAAAGCATAAAGATCACTGCTCGGGCCTTGTTTGCCGCCTGCGAAATAGAATTCCTGCGGGGAATAGCCATCTTTGACGATCAGGACGGTTGAGAGTGCGCGGGTTTCGCGGCTGGCTTCTTCGCGGGCCGCCCCAAAATCGATCAAGACCGGCGTACCCCACTTATCAAGCAGGATATTGTCGGGCGAAATATCGCGATGCAGCAGATCATTGCGATGCACAAGGTCGACAGCATCCAGTAGTTTGATAAGGATCTCTTTGATTTGAGCCGGTGACAAAGTCTCGCGTTTGTCCTTGATGATGTCGAGCAGGTCGCGCCCCTGAATCAGATCAAGAACCATATATGCGGTCTGGTTGTCTTCAAAGATGCGATGCACACCAACGATATTGGGGTGGCGCATCATGGCGATGCTGCGGGCCTCGCGCATGAACATTTCAACGATTGTGCGATATTTTTCGGTGTAAAGCGGTGATCGCACGATGACGTCGTTGCCATCTCTGGAACAGAAAACTTCTGGATAGCATTCCTTGATCACAACATTCCGATCCAGCAAATTATCCTTTGCCAGATAGGTGATACCAAAACCGCCATTGCTGAGCGGTCGGTCAATCGTGAACTGATTACCCGAAAGGGTCGTACCATCGGCAAGCGCTTCACTGCGCTGCCTGTCCACATCAATGTGGTTTGCTTTCGTCATCTTTCACCAATCACTGCATTGCAATTGCAGCTTCACACTTAAAAGTACTCGTCACTCTTCGTTATAATCGACTCAAAATATGGTTGCTTTGAGGCGGTCTTAGAGAAAAGTTATGACGTTACGTGCAATTTCCACTGATTGTCCGGGGCGGGCGTCAGTTGGAGAGGCGCACCGACTTAAAAAGTGGGGTCTTCAAATAGTATTAGGCAGAGTCCGATGTAGAATTCGGGGTCGTTTTCTTCTGGTGGGCGGTGATACGCGTCGTCTTGATCACGGTTCCGCCCTGGTCACAAATGATGCGAATGCGCTGGTCTTTGTACCAAAACGTAAGCCGTACCCGCCCCGCATCATCATCGCTACCATGCTCAGAGCGGCTGGTGATTGCACCAGACCGCATTTTTTCCTGAACTTCCGAAGGGGAAATGCCAAGGAGTCTTCCAAGGTCACGGGCATCAATCATGACGCCATCGGGGTTCAAACTGAGCTTCATGAGATCACAACA
>CAYGMX010000015.1:0-10161 GCA_964351055.1 uncultured Loktanella sp.
ACGGTAAAGCACGGTCCCGTCCGGTCCGACAATGAACGTCTCAGGCACGCCCGAGATCCCCCATTCAATGCCTGCGCGTCCGGTCATATCCGATCCAATTCTGGTGTAGGGATTGCCAAGTTCAGCAAGCCAGCGCACTGCATCCTCAGGCTTGTCCTTGTAGTTGATCCCGAACAGTTGCTGCCCTTCTTTTTCGACAAGCTGGGTCAGCATCCCATGCTCTGCCCGGCAGGGCACGCACCAAGAGGCAAACACATTGACGATCACGGGTCCGGAATTGCCGGTCAGGTCAGAACGGGAGAAACTTGAGGTTTCCAACCCTTCCACGTTCGAAAGCCTGAACTCTGGTGCGGGCTGCGAAATCAACACCGACGGAATATCGTTGGGATCCCGGTCAGGGTTCAGTCCCCACACGAAAAACCCACCAAAGACAAACGCGATGACAAGCGGAATGAAGGCGAGAGCACGTGTCATAATTATTCAGCCGGAACTTTCGCAGACGTGGATGCCTTGGACGTTGCGCTGCGTCGTGGCGCGCCAACGCGCAGGCGCCGATCCGACAATGAAAGGCCGCCCCCCAAGACAAGCATTGCTGATCCAATCCATATGAAATTAACAAGTGGTTCATAAAGAATGCGCAGCGTCAATGCGCCGTTCCCGCCTGCTTCTTCGGATGCTGGTGCCGCGATCGATGCGTAGAGGTCGCCCGCCATCGTTGATCGAATAGCGCTTTCGGTCGTTGTGCTTTGCGCAACCGGATAGCTCCGTTTTTCCGGAAACAGTTCTGTAACAAAACGGCCATCCCGCTCGACTCTTAGCTTTCCGCGATCAGCGAAATAGTTTGGGCCGCGCACTTGTTCGACGCCTTCGAAGGTAACGTCAAATCCGGCAATCTCGATTTGGCTTCCAGGCTGGACGAAGACGATCTTTTCCGTCTTCCAGACGCTTGATCCAACAAAACCAAACATAGCGACAGCAAGCCCCGCATGCGCAAGGGTCATGCCATACGATGACCGCGGCAGATTGACTGCCCGCCTGCGCGATGCTGCAAAGGACCCCTCGAACAGCTTTATCCGCATCGCCCATTCCCGCAAGGTGGCCACGAATAGCCAGATGGCCAGCAGGATCGACAGATAACCCAGTACCGGGCCGCCTTTTACGATGTACCAGATCGCGAGGGTCGCAAGGATAGCGAGCACGGCAACAAACCAAAGTCGTTGAAAGACACCGGGCAAGTCCGCGCGCTTCCAAGACAAGAACGGACCAATCCCCATCACAAAGACAAGCGGTAACATCACCGGGATAAAGGAAGCATTGAAAAATGGAGGCCCAACAGAGAGCTTTCCCCCGCCCGTCAGTGCTTCGTAAAATAATGGGTAGAGCGTGCCGAACAAAACAATCCCCGTTGCTGTTGCAAGGAAAAGGTTGTTGATGAGCAATCCCGCTTCTCTGCTGATTGGTTTGAAGAGGCCGCCCGGCTCCATAATAGGTGCCCGCCACGCGAACAGCGCCAAAGAACCGCCAATCGACACGCCCAACAGGCCCAAGATGTAGAGGCCACGCTCTGGATCGACCGCAAAAGCATGAACAGAGGTAAGAAGCCCCGAACGAACGATAAAAGTCCCCAACAACGAGAGTGAAAATGTCAGGATTGCCAGAAGGATAGTCCAACTTTTAAAGGCGTCCCGCTTTTCCGTCACGATTGCGGAATGCAGCAGCGCTGTGCCCATCAGCCATGGCATAAAGCTGACGTTCTCGACCGGATCCCAGAACCACCAGCCACCCCAGCCAAGTTCATAATAGGCCCACCAAGAGCCAAGTGCGATACCCGCCGTCAGGCTGATCCATGCCGCAAGCGTCCAGGGACGCACCCATCGGGCCCAGGCTGCATCTACCCTGCCTTCAATTAGAGCAGCGACCGCAAAGGAGAAAACAATCGAGAAGCCAACATAACCAAAGTATAGAAGCGGTGGATGCATCGCCAATCCAACGTCTTGCAGCAAAGGATTGAGGTCCTGACCGTCAACAGGCGGCGGAAAAACCCGGTCAAACGGGTTGGACGTGAAAAGCATGAACGTGATGAAACCAACGCTGATCCACGCCTGAACCGACAAAGTACGGGCTTTCAAGCTATCGGGGATGTTCGAGCCGAAGACAGACACAGCAGCGCCGAAAACAGTTAAAATCAGCACCCAAAGCAGCAAAGAGCCTTCGTGACTGCCCCATGTCCCTGCGATCTTGAACAGCATGGGTTTGAGCGAATGTGAATTTTCAATCACATTCTTGACGGTGAAGTCGCTTGTGACGAAGGCTTGCAGCAGCGCAAAAAAAGCAATGGACGCGAAAAAGACCTGACCAAGAGAGGACCACTTAGCTGATTGCATCCATAGCACATTGCCGCGCGCAGCACCAAGAATTGGCAAGACGCTTTGAACGAGCGCCATTGCAAGCGCGAGAGCCAGCGCAAAGTGACCGATTTCTGGTGTCATGTGGTATACGTTCCCTGACTAGGTATTCCCGAGTGTTCGGAATAGCCCGTTCTTACCAAGTCAAACCGCGTGCTGTCAGGGGTTGGTTTGTCACCAATTGTATCGAAAACCTGTGACATATCATTACAAATCTCAGCCGCACCATGCCTTTAATACCCCACGGACCACCCCGATATCTTATGGGAACAATGGAAAGGAAAAGAAGATGCTACAGAAGAACATTCTGGTACTCGCTGCGATGATTTCAGTTGGGGCGTCACAGGTAGTTTTTGCCGACGATGATCATAGCAATGGGGCAACCGATCAGATGGAAACCATGTCTGACATGGGCTCCACTCCACAGATGGGCATGGATGGCGACAACACGCAGATGGGTAATATGGGCGACAACATGATTCCGATGATGCAAATGATGATGCAAATGCACCAGACGATGATGAAGGGTGGCGGCCAGATGGGCTTGATGAATGGCGATGGCAGAATGCGCATGATGGACCGCGACATGATGGGTATGATGATGCCTGGCGTTGATCCACAGAACATTGCAGCACATATGAGCGTGAAGTTGCGGGAATTTGACTCCGACGCAGATAGTGCGCTTACTTTGGAAGAATTCGAGGCCTTGCACACAGAAGCCATTCGCGACCGAATGGTCGACCGTTTTCAGCACATTGATGCAGATGCCGACGGTCAGATCACACAAGAAGAAATGACCGCGGCTGGAACGCGGATGGGAACCATGATTGCGACCAATGGTAGTGCAGGAACGGCTGGTCATCATAGTGGCAATAACTAATGATATGTAGAGGACGTTTTGAATGAACCAGCCAATCACACGTCGCACCGCCGTCGTTGGAATCGCAGCAACCGCTGTTTTCCCCTCAGCAGGCATAGCGCAGTCGTCTGAAATTTGGTCAGTAGTCCAGGCCCGTGATGCGCTTCAACAGGATCTCATCCGCATGATCGATGTAAGGTCACGCCAAGAGTGGAATGAGACAGGTGTTGCTGAAGGGGCTTGGGCCATCAGTCTGCATGAAGAGCGCTTTTCGGAAAGGCTGTTTGCGGCGCGCGATCTCGCTGATGGTCGACCGGTCGCCCTGATCTGCGCGACCGGTGGGCGCTCTAGGAGCGTTATGCGCAGCCTGAGGCAGGCCGGATACAACGGGTTTATTGACGTCTCTGAAGGCATGCTGGGGTCGGCTCGAGGGCCCGGTTGGATCGCTGCAGGTCTACCCATTGTTGAGATTGAAGCGGCATTGGCTGCATTGCCAACTGCACTCGCGTGACCGTGATATGTTAAACAGACGACAAGCTCTTCTCCGTGGCACCAGCTTTGTGGCGGCCGCGGCTATACCGACGTCCGTTTTCTCGAACACTGGGAAGAAGCTGGCATTTCCACCGCTTCTGGAAGCGACAACAACTCGACGGTTTCGGTTGAATGCACAGTCCGGCACAATGGCGTTTAACGGTGGCGCCACTACGAAAACGATGGGCTACAATCAAAGCTACCTCGGACCTACAGTGCGGCTTCTGACCGGTTCAGACACACAAGCAGAAGTGCATAATGCGCTCCGAGCGCCTGTTTCCGCGCACTGGCATGGTTTACTGGTCCCCGGTGACATAGACGGCGGGCCACATCAGGCCATCGCATCAGGTGAGACTTGGCAACCGGTTTTGGCATTGGATCAACCGCCCACAACGGCGTGGTATCATAGTCACGTCCATGGCTCGACCGCGGAGCAAGTTATGTTCGGGCTTGCAGGGGTCTTGCACGTTACCGACGGGGCCGATGATGACCGTGGACTGCCTTCTGCTTATGGAATAGATGATCTGACGCTTGTTCTGCAAGATCGCCAGTTTGATTGGCGTGGCCGGCTAAACTACGAGGCAGGCATGCATCAAACGATGAATGGCTTTCTTGGCGATACCATGCTTGTGAATGGCCAGGTTGAGGCATCTGCTGCAGTGCCGCAGGGGGTAATACGATGCCGCCTTGTCAATGGATCCAATGCGCGGATTTACCGCCTCTCTTTGTCGGACAATCGTCCAATGCATTTGATTGCGACAGATGGCGGCTATCTGGATCGCGCGATTGCTCTTGGTAGCATGATCCTTGCACCAGGAGCGCGCGCCGAGGTCCTCATCGACTTTTCTGATGGCACTGATTGTTCTCTAGTTTCGGACGATATCGCAAATTCTGCCATGGGCGGTGGTTCTGGCGGGCGATTTACAGTGTTGCCATTCGCCGTCGATACTTCCCTGCCCGTACACATCGATAAATTGCCAGAGGATTTGGATGGCGCTCTGCCAAATCTCGCTTTTAAGGATACACCCGTCAGGCGGTTCTCTCTCGATATGTCGATGGGAATGGGCATGATGATGTCACGTTCTGGAAGCCAGTTCTCGATAAACAACGCTGCATTTGATCAGAACGCCCTCAATTTTGCCGTGCCGCTGAACAGCCTTGAACGCTGGATGGTTCAAGCGGACCTGATGATGCATCCATTTCATGTTCATGGCGTTCGTTTTCAGGTTGTGTCCGAAAACGGACAACCGCCAAGACCCGAAAACCGGGGATGGAAAGACACGGTTCTGGTAAACGGGCAGGTGGAACTCGCCATACTATTCGAGAAATCAGCCCCATCGTCAGCGCCTTACATGTATCATTGCCATATCCTTGAACACGAAGATGGCGGCATGATGGGACAATTCAGCGTTGGGTGATCAATCCGCGCTTGACCCTCCCCTAACCGGAACCCTCAAAGATGTTTCCAGCCGTGCCTGAAAGTTTGAAATGGAATCTGAACTGAACGTCCATCATCCAGCCTTTTTTGGTGGGTTCTTATTCATTATATCAGCGCCAGTGCATTTTATTGTCCCGCAAGATGTATCGATTGTGATTGCGGCAGTGACGCTCAGTCTGATTGGCGACGCCTACATCGGCTTTGAGGCCCAGGCAAACGACCTGCGAACAATGGTCTTGGAATTACTTGTCGCCGCTCTAATTTTGGTGCTTCTCTATGTTCTCTAAAACAAAAATACTGCGCCGCGTTGGGTTCTGGCTTTTGGCTTTGGTGGTCGTGATTTCAGTTGCTGCTTGGGCATTGGGATATATGCCGCAAATCGAACGCGAAACGATCGAAGGCTGGATCGCGGCTGCTGGTCCTTGGGGTCCGGCTTTGATTGTGATCTTGATGATGTTGGCTGTTGTTGCCAGCCCAATTCCGAGTGCACCGATTGCTCTCGTCAGCGGCGCTGCATACGGACATTTCGCTGGAGCCATCTATGTTGCAATCGGGTCGGAACTGGGGGCCTTAACGGCATTCGTCATTGCGCGCTATCTGGGCCGCGATCAGGTTGAACGATGGCTTGGTGATAAGGCTACTTACGGCTTGCTCGGTTCGCAGAACCTGTTGACCTTGACCGTGTTTGGCTCGCGCCTTCTGCCGTTCATCTCATTTGATGCGTTGAGCTACGCAGCAGGCCTGAGCCGCCTACATTTATGGCGCTTCTTGCTGGCGACTTTGGCAGGAATCCTACCGGCTAGTTTTCTCCTCGCTCATTTCGGAGCGGAAGCGATGTCGGGAGATTTCGGTACTGCAGAATGGATCGCTGTAGGTTTGGGATTGATGACTGCGGCACCGTTGATCATTGGGGCTTTGTGGCACCGAAACGGTAGGGCGAAAGCTCAGTAGGGTGAAAATTGACCACTGTTGGAGATGTTGTTTCAAACAAGAGATTTGCGATTGACCTTCCCGTGGGGGAACGCCTTATCCTAGAATCATGGAAAATGATTATTCGTCTGACCCCTCCCGCCGTGACTTTCTATATTATGCGACTGCAAGTGCAGGAACGGTTGTCACTGGCGCAGCGATCTGGCCGCTTATCAATCAGATGAACCCAACCGCTGATGTGCGCGCATTGTCGCGCATTCGCGTCGATATCTCCGGCGTTGAACCCGGAACCCAACTCACTGTGCTTTTTGGCGGAAAGCCAGTGTTCATTCGTTATCGGACGGCAGATGAAATTGAACAGGCCCGTACAGAAGATGCATCGTCGTTGCCCGATACGAATGCCAGAAACCCCAACTTGATCGGAGAGGACTCTGCTTCAGATAAAAATCGGAGCCTACCTGGGCATGAAGCTATACTCGTCATGATCGGAGTGTGCACACACCTAGGTTGCGTCCCGCTTGGCGATGGAGCCGGTGACTTCGGAGGTTGGTTTTGCCCGTGCCATGGCTCGCACTATGATACCGCAGGTCGAATCCGAAAGGGGCCGGCGCCGGAAAACCTTCATATCCCAGTATTGTCAGTTACTGAGGATCTGATGCTGGCACTAGGTTAAGTTTCAGCCTTCGGAATCTGGCGTTGTTACGAATTGATACACTTCCGATTTGGCATGTCTCTTGATCTTCCTGTAGCCGGAATGCTTAGGTTCTGGGTAGTTTAGGACTTAAGGATTGAGACAATGGCCAACGATCACCAACCCAAGCATGTTCACGAGCACAGGGATCTACTAAGGCAGATATCAGAAGGATCAAAGGCTGCGACCGTTACAGTCTGCAGCATGGTTGTCGAAGTTAATAATAACTCCAGACATATCGCGTAGAGGCAACCTCTTTTGGTACGCAGCACTAAAGACCAAACCAAACAATTCAAAGGCACCTCTCGACGCGCGCTCATTGTGGGCGCCGCGCAATTCGGTATTTTGGGCGTTATCGGATGGCGCATGAGAGAACTACAGATTGAGAACGCAGATCAATATCGGCTCTTGGCAGAAGAAAATAGAATCAACGTCCAACTGATACCTCCTTCACGTGGTCTGATCTTTGATCGCAACGGCCTCGTGCTGGCTGAGAACGAGCAAAACTATCGCGTCATGATTACGCGTGAAGATGCTGGCGACCCAGGCGAAGCACTAGCAAGGCTCGCTAACTTAATTGAAATTGATCCAGACGATGTCGCGCGGGCGCTGTCAGAGTTGGAACAGAAGGCGTCGTTTATACCCGTGACAATCAAAGAACGTCTCTCTTGGGATGAGGTGGCTAGTATCAGTATCAATGCGCCTGCTCTGCCGGGGATTCGTTCAGACGCTGGGTTATCAAGGACGTATCCATTTGGCGCGAATTTGGCACATGTCGTCGGCTATGTTGGACCGGTGAGCGACTTTGATCTTGGTAGAACGAACGATCCAGATCCTTTGCTACGAATACCAAAATTTCAAATCGGCAAGACCGGTGTAGAAAACAAACTTGAGCGATCGCTTCGTGGAACGGCCGGTACGCGGCAAATAGAAGTCAATGCAAGCGGGCGGATCATGCGAGAACTTGATCACATCGAGAGCACGCCTGGACCTGACGTCCAGCTCACTATCGAAACGTCTCTCCAACGCTATGCGCAGGCGCGGCTTGAAGGCCAAAGCGCGAGCGCCGTTGTCATGGATGTTGCGACCGGCGAGCTCGTGTGTCTGGCGTCATCGCCTACTTTCGACCCAAACCAATTCGTGCGCGGCATCTCGGCCGCGACCTGGTCTGCTCTGAATGAGAACCCCTACCGCCCATTGGCGGCTAAGGCTTACCAAGGAACTTATCCGCCAGGTTCAACCTACAAGATGATGGTCGCGCTTGCAGCACTTGAATCTGGCGTGATTGAACCGGAGGAGACGGTCTATTGCCCAGGCTTTATTGACGTCGGTAGTACACGGTTTCATTGTTGGAAGCGCGGAGGCCATGGTAATGTCAATCTGCACGAAAGCCTCAAACAGTCCTGTGACATCTACTACTACGTAGTAGGCCAGAGCGTCGGTATTGATGCAATTTCGGATATGGCTGCGAAGTTTGGCATCGGTGTGCGTCCCGAGCTGCCGTTGTCTGCAGTTGCTCAAGGCCTCAATCCAACGCGCGAGTGGAAACAGGAAGTGCGCGGAGAGACTTGGCGGATTGGCGATACTGTAAACGCATCAATCGGTCAGGGATATGTTCACGCTTCCCCACTTCAACTGGCAACTATGACAGCGAGGCTGGCGTCAGGGCTCGCTACCACCCCACGTTTGATTAAATCAGTGCCTGGGTTCGACGCAGAGTCCGAGGTTGAAAAGTTGCCCATAAATGAGAACTCCTTAAGACGTTGTCGATCGGCAATGACCGATGTTGTAAATCACAATCGAGGCTCGGCTTTCCGCTCAAGGGTTGTGATGGCAAACTATGGCTTGGCGGGAAAGACGGGAACAAGTCAGGTACGTCGGATTACTACTAACGAGCGCGCACTTGGTATCATAAGCAACGAGGATCTCCCTTGGGAAAGACGCGATCACGCATTGTTCGTCGGGTTTGCTCCGTTCGACAACCCAAAATACAGCATTGCTGTTGTTGTCGAGCACGGAGGCAGTGGATCGGGCGCGGCAGCACCGATTGCTCGAGATATTATGTTGCAAGCGCTCTATGAAGGTACCCCTCCGCTCGAAGCTTACCCGGACGCACAGAGGCCACAGATTTCCGAGCAGCAAAGGCGATACCGCGACAGCGATTTGCGCGGCGCAGGAAATAGAGACCGCATATAAGCTACAATGTCTTTCTTGGTGCGTTGACTGAACAGTGCCTCCGAAGTTTGTTCCGATAAGGAAAAACCGTAGGCCAGCTATAGCGCTTCGGGCACTCCTACTCCGCCTCGAGCGCCATTTGAATCTGCCGCGCTGCAACGGCTTTGTCGTCAGCGTCATTTTCGCGATATTCTCGGTAGCTAACACCAGGTAGAGATGCGAAGTCTTCGGACAGTCTATTTGGAAACCAGGTTTGCCTTATACCTTCAAACCCAGGCAATTGACGCAGTAATCGAGAGGTAAATCGGGAGCAATTTGCCTGCGGAACCGGCCCAGCGACCAACGCAAGAGCCAAAGCACGCTCGGCTGTATCTGCCGGGACGGAAATTCTTTGGCCAATAACATAGTAAGTTACGCGAGCATGAAAGCTGACATAGTAGTTTTCAAGCTGTGGTGTTACTCCAAAAAGCACGTCATTGCGTTCCGGCATCTTCTCCTGATCCCATGACCCAGCAGGGTCAAACATGACGCGCTGACTCGCATTGATTAGCAGCGCGGAATGCGCCCCGTTGTCAGTGTCGGTATTTTTCATGGTGTAGAGGGTCAGGTACTTTGGTCCCAGTTCACGATAGACTGCCTGTGAAACCATGTCATCAGGCGCCCAAACATCTTGCGCTGTGCAGGCGGAAACTAACAGCGGAAGTCCGACGAGGAACTGGCGTCTGTCCAAAGTGTATTTCATTGGAATATAACCACGAAGGCAGCAAGAAAAACCGCAATCGAAAAGCCCCAAGCCTCTACTTTATGCTCAGTTTCGTCCAACCTTAACTGCATGGTCGCAATGCCAGCATTAGGAAAGCAAAGGATTGCCATTTTTAAGCTGACCCGCATCTTATTTTCTACAATTGCCCGGCTGAACAGGCACTAATCTTTTTTATCAATCCAACCAACTCACGTCAGGCATTCAATTGTCACGAATTGTATCGTTGAAGCGCGGCATAGCCAGCGGCGGGCGTGTGATGTGCTGCAGATTGACCGGTCAACGGTGCGGTATCTGTCGCGTCGTGGCGATGATGCCGAACTGCGGGATGCCATCAAACGAGTTTCGAGGGAACGGCGGCGGGTTGGTTGC
>CAYGMX010000015.1:10171-19776 GCA_964351055.1 uncultured Loktanella sp.
GCGCGGGAGGGCTTTGAGGTGAACCACAAGAAAGTGAGGCGGATCTACCGTGAAGAGAAGCTTCAGGTGCGCCGCAGAGGCGGCAGGAAGCGCGCTTTGGGCACAAGGAAGCCGATGGTGCTGCCTGATGGCCCAAACCAGCGCTGGTCATTGGATTTCGTGTCTGACGCCCTGACGGATGGTCGCCGTTTTCGCATTCTGGCGGTCGTTGACGACTTCAGTCGCGAGAACTTGGTGCTGGTCGCAGATACATCTCTATCAGGGCAACGGGTTGCCCGAGAACTGGACCGCATGATCGCCGAACGCGGCATGCCAAAGACGATTGTCTCAGATAACGGCACCGAGTTCACCAACATGGCGATCCTCAAATGGGTTCAGAAAACTGGCGTTGATTGGCACTATATCGCGCCGGGCACGCCCCAGCAGAACGGATTCATCGAAAGCTTCAACGGGAAGTTGCGGGATGAATGCCTTAATGAAACGCTGTTTGGCACATTGCGCGATGCCCGCAAAACGCTTGATGAATGGCAGGAGGATTACAATTGGCGCAGACCACATTCAGCATTGGGCAACCTGACGCCGATGGAATTTTTGCAGAGAAAAGCGATGGACAAGATGGCGGCCTAACGCCAAAGATTTAACCCCAAGGACTCCGCGTAAAGCTGGAGGAGACTTGGGGCTCAGGTCAGTAGGTGATCGGTTTTCTGCAAAATCATCGCTCCTCGAATCATGTTGGAACGACACTAGTTGCTACAGTGACTGTAGCTTCAAACTCTTGTTTGAGAATTTTAGCATAAGTCGCTGCTTTTGACTCATGCGCCGATCTCGTCGTGATCTGTCAGACATTCAGAATGGTCTCGCAAGACTTCTAAAACACGGCAATCAGAGGATTTTCCGCCGCTGCACTCATGCACCATGCGCTTAAGTTCTTTTTGTAGTGCTTCTAGCCGCGCCATTCTTTGCTCGACCTGAATGAGCTGACGCCGCGCTATGGCATCGGCCTCTTGGCATGGCCGGTTTGGATCATCGGAAAGGTCCAAGAGTTCGCGAATGGCCTCTAGCGAGAATCCCAGCTGACGGGCATGCCGGACAAAAGACAAGCGGTCGAGCTGTGCATCGTCATAGCGTCGCTGACCGCCTTCGGTTCTTCCGGGCTTTGGCATCAGACCAACCTGCTCGTAGTAGCGAATGGTTTGCACCTTTGTGCCAGTCTTCTTTCCGAGCGTTCCGATTGTTAGCATGTTTGAGCCTCTTGAATATGAAGCGACTGTAGGTTTAGGGGGCGAAACTTGCAAGGAATGCAGCTTACTCACAAGAGCGTGACTCAGCGTCATACAAGGTAATAGGGGATTGAACCTCTAGTAGCTGCAGGGTGCAGACGCACTTGGAAATGAAAGAATCACGGGTGGGCGGATTGCATTGAAACTGACAGGATTTCAGAAGGTCTTATGGGGCCTAGCAGGCATTGCGACGTTGGCCTTCGTTTGGTTACAGCTTTGGTCTGACTATAGGGCTGATCAAACTCGCACTGATACGACGGCGTTTAGCGCAGTCTTCGAGCTTACCGATCATCGCGGTATGGTCCAAACACAAGATGACTTTTCGGGGCGCTGGATGCTTGTGTTTTTCGGCTTCACCAATTGTCCTGACATCTGTCCCACAACACTTTCCGAAGTCGCTACTGTGATGGATGGCCTTGGGAATGAGGCGGATAAGGTTCAGCCCATTTTCGTTACCATTGATCCAGACCGCGACACACCCAGCGTCCTTGCAGAATACGTACCACTCTTTGAGGCCGGAACTATCGGCCTTACCGGCACACCAAGGCAGATCGCAGAGACATCAAAATCCTTCCCAATCTTTTTTGAGCGTATTGAAGAAGCATCCGCGCCTGATGGCTATACGATGGGGCACACCTCGCATCTCTTTCTGTTTGATCCCGAAGCGGGCTTTGCCGATTCCTGGCCTTATGGCACCCCAGCAGAAGAAATTCTTGCCGATCTGAAAGCGAGGATCTAACAGGTATGGTCCGTATATATGGAGAAACCGCGCTTGGACTAGCGTGGGTCATTGCGCTTGTCGCATCGTTCGCCATTTTGTTTATCGGAGAGGTTTTAGGACAGACACCCTGTGTGCTCTGCTGGTTCCAGCGTGCTTTCATGTTCCCGCTCGCAATAATACTGGGCCTTGGTCTGTGGTGGCAAGACGGCAAAGTTGGCCGCTATGGCATCGCAATGGCCCTTTGTGGCGCGGCTGTCGCCCTATGGCACATGGGCCTTTATGTCGGCGTCATTCCCGAGCGTATTCAACCCTGCACTGCGACAGGTCCATCCTGCACAGATGACAATCAATTGGTCTTCGGCGTTCCGATACCGCTGATGGCGCTCGCAGCCTTTACGCTTATTGGCGTATTATCGGCCCTTTCCCTTAAGGAGAAACAAGAATGAACAGACGCGGACTGATCCTATCTATTCTTGCACTTGGCACTGCCGGGTTTGGCGGTGCGGCATGGTACGCAACTCGCCCCAAACCGCTTACCGAGACTATGCCAGTTGCACCCCAACTGGCGGAAGCGTTGATGCGGCCCCACTCACCGATCCTTGGGCCCAAGGACGCGCCCGTGACAATCGTAGAGTTTTTCGACCCGGCATGCGAGGCCTGCCGCGCGTTTCACCCGATCGTCAAGGACATCATGGCGGAACATGGCGACGCGGTCCGCGTCGTCATCCGATATACGGCGTTTCATGGGGAAGGGTCGGAAACGGCGATCCGCGTGTTAGAAGCTGCCCGAATGCAAAATGTCTACCTTCCGGTTCTTGAAGCGATACTAGAAGAGCAACCGCGTTGGGCATCTCACGGCGGTATTCGTCCCGAACTTATTCTTGAGGTTGCGGCAAGTGCCGGACTCGATCAAGAGGCCGCGCGTACCCAGATGTTGGCCCCGCAAACGGTCGGGATACTCTATCAAGACCGTGCGGACGTTGAAGCAATGGGTGTACGTCAAACGCCCACGTTTTTCGTAAACGGAAAACCCTTCGATCCGTTTGGAGAAGCAGAGTTGCGGCGCCTCGTGGCTGCCGAAGTTGCAGCCACGCAGAGCTAAAAAGAAAGAGCAGGACTCCATGAATGTAGTATTGAAAAGCTTGGTTGCGACTGCCTTGACCATTGCAGGGTTTGTTGGGGTCGCCATGGCCGAGGAAACAACCGTGGTGGTTGAAGACGCGTGGGCCCGTGCGTCAATTGGGATGAACCGACCGGGTGCCGCCTACATGACGGTCCGCAATATGGGCGAAAATACAGTGATCTTAACTGGTCTGCGGACTGATCTTGCAATGACGCCAGAAATCCACCTCACATCCACCAATGATCAGGGTGTGAGTTCCATGACACCAGCCGGTGAGATCGAGATCGCACCCGGCGAGGTGGCAGCACTTGAACCCGGCGGGCTACATGCCATGCTGATGCGGCTATCGCGACCAATGGTGGAGGGAGAAACGTTCGCCCTCACTCTCGTCTTTGGCGATGGCGACGAAATCACTGTGGACGTCCCAATTCTCGGTATTGCCGCGCGTGGGCCCAAGAGCTGATGCAGCGACGCAAACTTCTTGGTTTAAGTGCAGCGGGTGTTGCCGCAGTTGGCGGTACGCTCTGCAGGTTGGTGGCAGGTGGATGGCCCTGGCGCGCCAGAGGTCGCTGGCCTACGACCGCTACCACTCTCGGAAATGGAATTTCAGTTAACCAACCACGAGGGTATTGCAGTGGGTCCTGAGACCCTCATTGGGCGTCCCAGCATGGTTTTCTTCGGGTTTACATATTGTCCGGATGTTTGCCCAACGACCCTTTCAGATATTTCGGGTTGGCTCGACGACATGGGCGAGGATGCAGCCGACATTGACGTCGTGTTTATCACAGTGGATCCAGAGCGCGATACCGTAGAGGCAATGGCGGACTATATTGGCTATTTTCACCCTGCCTTGCGCGGGTGGACGGGTGCCGAAGAAGAGATTACACGCGCGGCAGAAGGGTTTCGCGCTACCTACACAAAAGTACCGACCGATGATGGTGATTACACCATGAACCACACAGCAAGCGTTTTCCTGTTCGATGCCGGGGGACGCTTTGTGAGCACAATCGACTATCACGAGTCGCGGGAATTCGCGGTGCCGAAAATTCGGCGAGCGATGCAGAACAGCACTGAGGAGACGACATGAAGATAAGATACTGGACGATGGGATTGGTCGTGGCAGGCAGCGTTTCCGGCTTCGCGGTCGTACTGTCAAACGATTGGGATGTGACCCCCGTGCCGGAGGCGCTTGCGAACGTCGGCGATTGGGCACCACGCGATCTGTACGAACCGGCTGCCCCGGTAAAGCGTTTGCCTGCGATGGCATCATCCGACAGCCGGGTGCCGCCAGTCGTACCGCAACCGTTCGCGCCCGATCTGGCATTGGCAGACGAGGTTTTCCCAGAAGTTCATGCGCCGTTGTCGGCGTGGTCGCGCAAGATCGCGTCCGGTGAGACGCTGGATTCCCTTCTCAGAGAGGCTGGGCTGGATCCGTCGGTTCGGGCAGAAGTGGCACTCGCACTCGGCGCGGAGTACGACCTGCGGCGCTTGCGTCCGGGGCATGAGTTGACCGTCGTGAGGTCATTCAGCGACACGCTGCAAAGTGTGACACTTGGCGTTAACGACGGTGTGATCATTGAGGCGACCTTTGGAGACAGCACGACCACACTTACGCTCAATCCTGATCCAGAGTCTATAATCTTGGCGGGGGAAACCATGATCGAGAGCTCGCTCTTTACGGCTTTGGAAGAGGCCGCAATCCCGGCGCGCTTTGCCGTCGACCTCGCACAGATGCTGGGTGGTACGGTCGACTTCCGAAGAGAGTTGAAAGGCGGCGAAACGCTCCAAGTCCTGTGGCGCGAAGCGCGCCTCGGCGATGAACGGATTGGTCAGCCTGAAATAACTTTTGCGGCGCTCAATGTCGGCGACGCGCTTTATGAGGTTGTCTGGCCCGAAGACGGAACAGGTCGCGCAACGATCTACGTCGACGGTGAAGTGTTGCGTGTCTTTGCGCAACCCGTCGATGGAGCACGGCTTAGTTCCGTGTTCGGGCAACGCCGCCACCCGGTTTATGGCAACGTCAGAATGCATACGGGTGTCGATTTTACTGCGGCGAAGGGGACGCCAGTCCATGCAACAGCCCCCGGCCGAATAGCTTTTATCGGCTGGCGCGGCGGGTACGGACGGGTCGTCGAGATCGCGCATGGCACGGATACGAAAACACGCTATGCCCATCTGAGTGCCGTCCCCGAAGGCATGTCTTTAGGCCAACGCGTGATGGCGGGAGATGTCATCGGCAATGTTGGTGCGACGGGTACCGCAACCGGCCCCAATTTGCACTATGAAGTGCTCGTTGATGGTCGTCCAACCGATCCGCTTTCTGATGACCAGCTTGCAACCGCGACCGCAGATGAAACACAAGACGCGCTGGCGGCTACCCGATTGGAAGAGGCCCGGTTGCGCCTTGAAACGCTTTTGGCTGCACTGGTTGTGACCGGAAAAAACGAAAGGCTCTAATCAATGAAATCCTACCTTCTCGCGATCACACTCGCGTTGGGCGCCTTCTCCGCCGCCCCGGCGTTTGCTGAAGCAGCCTCAATCGACGTCAAGAAAACCAATGGGTGCGGATGCTGTCTTAGCTGGATGAATCATCTGGAAGAGAACGGCTTTAACCCAACCGGTGAAGACATGAATGGAGGACTGCTTGCCCGCCTCAAGCTCGAAAGTGGTGTGCCGCAACGCATGGTTTCTTGCCATACTGCTTTCCTCGACGGCTATGTGATCGAAGGCCACGTTCCGGCTGCTGACATTCGCCGTCTCCTTGATGAGCGTCCCGATGCGATTGGTTTGGCCGTGCCGGGCATGCCATATGGGTCGCCGGGTATGGGGCCGGAAGACGATCGCGATGCATATGATGTGTTTCTGATCAATGATGATGGATCGACAGAGATCTTTTCGTCCTACAGTGAGAACTGAACTGGACCTTATTTGGAAACTCTTTCTCCCATTGCACTTGGTTTTTTTGGCAGTCTCGCTGCTGGCTTGATGACAGCACTTGGTGCCTTTCCGATCCTCTTCGGTCGTGTCCCGTCGCGAGCTACTCGCGATCTTTCTTTGGGATTTGCAGCTGGCGTCATGCTGGCGGCGTCGTTTTTCTCATTGATTATCCCTGCCCTTGATGCAGCAGAACCAATGTTCGCGAGCGAAGCAGCCCCCGCCGCTGTTGTCTGCATCGCGATCTTGCTGGGAATGGGTGTCGTGGCGCTTATGAACGAGAAGCTGCCACATGAACACTTCAAGACAGGACGAGAGGGACCTGAATCAGCATCGCTTCGGCGGGTTTGGCTCTTCATTATCGCGATCACCATCCACAATTTCCCCGAAGGCCTCGCAGTTGGCGTGGGCTTTGGCTCTGGCGGTGTCGAAGGTGGGATGCCGCTTGCCATAGGGATCGGACTTCAAAATGCCCCTGAGGGACTTGCCGTTGCTGTCGCGCTTCTTGGTGAAGGATATTCGAAATTCCGCGCGTGGGGCATCGCGGCCCTGACTGGTTTGGTGGAACCGGTTGGCGGTCTGCTGGGTGCAGGCATCATCACATTGGCCGAACCGCTTTTACCTTGGGGATTAGCCTTTGCCGCCGGCGCGATGCTTTACGTCATCAGCCACGAGATTATTCCCGAAACGCACCGCAACGGGCACCAAAACAAGGCAACGCTGGGTCTGGCGATTGGCCTTGTGATCATGCTGTTTCTCGACGTTTGGCTGGGGTGACTGCATGAGACCGCGAAAAAAACCATTAATCATTGGTCTAATTGCGATGATCTTTGCCATCGTTATCGATCAAGCGACTAAGGCGCGGGTTGTTGCAAATGCAGACACGCTCAGCGCCGGGTTTGCAGTTTTTCCGGGGTTCAACCTCGTTTTTGGACGAAACGATGGTATGTCGTTTGGATTGTTGGGCGGCGTGCCTTGGTGGAGCCTCGTAGTATTGGCTCTCGTTATCTGCGTATGGATGATTGGCTTGATGTTGCGCACGCAATATCGAATTGAAGCCTTGGCATATGGGTTGGTCATCGGCGGGGCGCTCGGCAATGTAGTAGACCGAGTGCGCTATGGTGCGGTGACGGATTTTCTCGATCTATATGTCGGATCAAGGCATTGGCCGGCCTTTAACCTGGCAGATGCATTGATAGTCAGTGGATTTGCGATTTTGTGGCTGGCAAGTTACCGGCGTCACTACTTTGCTGTTGCCGAACAGACGAAGGAACAGAATACATGATTATTGTTACAGCTGGTATTGGCGGTGCCATCTCGGGCGTTCTTTTGGCCAAGAAACGAGGTGGAAATCGCCTGGACATGGCACATCATGCGGCGAGCTGCGCCATCGCATCTGGATTATTGGGTATGTTTGCCTCAATCGCCCCAGCGCGTATTTTTGGCTAGCGGGGATGTGATCGGAAACACAGAGATGAGGGCTATATTCCGGTTTCTGATGCGGGCATTTCTGGCGGTTACCGCCATCGCCGGATTGATGGTTGGGTCTGCAATTTATTTGTTGGTCGCGTCTATTCCGGATTATTCCGAAGAGTTCAGCGTCACCGGTCTCAGTGGCGAAGTCGAAATTCTCAGGGATGCGTCCGCAGTTCCGCACATTTCGGGGACTTCTGAGGACGATATCTACTTTGCCCTGGGTTTCGTACATGCCCAAGATAGGCTCGGCCAACTGCTTCGGATGCGGCGCGCATCTGGCGGGCGCAGGACTCAATTGAAGCAAGCGCCACAGCCCGTGGAGGTTGAGGCAACCCTAACGGCCTATTCGAACGGTATCAACGCCTGGATCAGCGAACTCTCCCAAGGCGGACGGGGACGAGGGGCACCGGAGTCGCTCTTTTCGCGGTCATCTATCGCTCCTTGGACGCCGTCCGACAGTCTTGCAATCGCAAAGAACTTTCTTATCGGTGTGCAAGAAAACTCGAGAGCATCTGTCTGGCGAGAAGAGGTGAAACGCCAGATTCCCACGGGCAGGCCCGACTTACCAGAACTATATGGTGCTTCCTTCGGACCATATCTGCGGGCATGGGGAATCCCAGCTGCGCGCACAGTGTCAGGTCAACCTATTATTATTGCGGATATTGCGGGGCCTCTAAGCCTGCCGGCGCAATGGTATCTCGCTGATCTCAGGCTCCCGAGCGGGCCGGTCATTGGCGCTACTCTTCCTGGTCTCCCAATGGTGATTGTTGGACGTTCCGACAGGCTTGTCTGGGGCGTTCAAAGTAATGGTTTGGCTTCCACCACGATCCTTGGCGACAATGAGGTTGGCGCCCCTGGAGATTTTCTGAGCGTCCTCGAACGCCTCATGAAGGCCGATGATGCCGTTCAGGCGATACGCGGGTTGGGTAAGATTTCCATACCAGCCCTTGGATTTACGATTGCAGATCGTGAGACCTTGCTCGAATGGCCGATGACACCACGCCAGCCCGAGACTCCCGAGGGTTTCCAGATACTTCGCCGCGACAGGCTCGACATGCGCCAGTCGATCTTTTCTCTGGATGGGGCAATTGCCGCGCAGCAAGATACTGTGAGCGAAGCAGCCCGTACCCTTCTGCCTTTCATGGCGCGGGAATTCTGGTTCAATGATCCGTTATTGTCGGGGATGTCGTCGGACACAATCGTGCTGCGCGAACAGGTCTTGGCCCGTCTGGCGCGCTGGAATGGCGATATGAATCGAATGTCCCCTGAACCGCTGATCTACTGGACTTGGGTTCGCGCCTTGCAGCGCAGAGTTCTCGAGGACGAGTTTCCGACCATGGAGGCATTGTGGGCCACTCCCAACCCAAATCTACTATATGCTGTTCTGAGCAATCGCGACGGCGCTGCGGCGTGGTGCGACATTTTACCTTCCGAACGGCTCGAAACCTGTCAAGACGCAGTCGGATTGGCGCTGAATGACGCTCTGAGCTGGATCACGGAACGATACGGTGATGATCCAACCACATGGTATTGGGGAGCGGAGCATGCGCTCGTCATGGAGTGGTCCGCAATCCGTAACTTAGGCTTGGTGGGAAATCTCGTCAGTCTCGTTGCGCCGATCTCTGGCGATCCCGACACGCAGAGGGCCTCGTTTTTTGACGCAAGCGCCAGTTGGCCATTTAAAACCCGGCGCGGGTCAAATTTTCAAGCGGTGATGTCCTTGGCAAATGCGAACAGCTCACGTTACATCATTCCTGCAGGCCAGTCCGGGCATCCGCTGTCACGGTTCTATGACAACTTTCTTTTGCTTTGGACGCAGGGCGAATACCTCACCATGACGACGGATATCGCGGTTGTCAGCGGTGCAGCCGCCGGTGTGACGCGCCTGTTTCCCGCTACGCCGGCCGTTGCGCAGTGATTGAGAGACGCCTTACCTATGATCAATTTAAGCCAGCAATTGTTTTTTCCTTTGACGATATTCTGCTTGTACCTCCAGAGTCTGTTAAGATCGGTCCGATTGCGACAGCCCATTACTGCTCCGGGCTCCGCAGACGCATGACCGCTTGCAAGG
>CAYGMX010000016.1:0-356 GCA_964351055.1 uncultured Loktanella sp.
CAACTGGAATGTGGCCTGATGGCCCGCACCCACCATGCCCATGACCTTGGCATCCTTGCGCGCCAGATGCTTGATCGACACTGATGATGCCGCCGCCGTGCGCAAAGCCGTCAACAGGTTGCCACCCACCATCGCCGCGACCTTGCCCGTATCGGGATCGAACAGGAAAACAGTAGACTGATGGTTGATCAGCCCGTGCTTTTCAAGGTTGTTCGGCCAGTATCCTCCCGCCTTCAACCCCAGCGCCATGCCGACTTTGTCAAACCCGCCTTTGAAGCCATAAAGTGCGTCTTCATGGCCAATCGCCTCGCGGATGTGCATGAACTGGGTGCTGTCATCAATGGCACGCATCCGGG
>CAYGMX010000016.1:366-19170 GCA_964351055.1 uncultured Loktanella sp.
CCGTTCGACATCGACGCGAACACTTGCTCGACCGCTGTGAAAGCATCGGCGCGGGTCATGAGCGCAGCAATCTCTTTTTCGGGAACGATAATCATCTTGGTCTTCCTTGAAAAACGGGCCGGTCAATTGACCGACCCTTTATCTTTTTGGTCTTCTGAACGTGTAACGCTTAGTAGGCTTTGCCGCGCGCCGAAACAGGCCATAGCGTTTCGACCTTCCCGCCCCGCACACCGACATACCAGTCATGCACGTTGCAGGTCGGATCGCAGTGACCAGGCACCAGTTTCAGCTTGTCATTGACCTTGAGCACCCCGTCAGGGTCAGCCACAACGCCATGTTCGTCCGAACATTTGACGTATTTTACGTCATCGCGGCCATAGATCGTGGGCAGCCCGCTATCGACAGATTGTGCCTTAAGGCCTGCATCGACGATCGCCTTGTCCGCCTTTGCGTGGCTCATGACAGAGGTCAGGATGAACAGCGCGTTTTCCCATTCGCCCTGGTCGATCCGGTTGCCATCCTTATCAAGGATACGGCCATAATCCGCATCCATGAAGGCATAAGACCCGCACTGGAGTTCGTTGAACACACCAGACGCGCTTTCGAAATAGTAAGAGCCGGTGCCGCCACCGCCGACGATATCGCTTTCGATCCCTTCGGCTTTCAGCATCTTCAGTGTTTCGGCCACCTGATCGATGGCGATCTGGGTCTTGCCCTGACGTTCCTCGTATGAATCAAGGTGCTGCATGGCACCCTGATAGGCCTGAATGCCTGCGTATTTCAGGCCCGGGGCTGCTTCGATGGCCTTGGCCAGTTCCACGACGGGCTGACCATATTGCACACCGCAGCGGCCTGCACCCACGTCGATTTCGACCAGACATTCGATCTGTGTGCCGTGCTTCATCGCAGCGGCAGAAAGGTCAGCGATATTGGCCATGTCGTCCACACAGCAGATGGCGCGCGCGCCCAGTTTCGGGATACGCGCAAGGCGGTCGATCTTTTGCGGATCACGCACCTGGTTTGACACCAACACATCCTTGATCCCGCCACGGGCGAAAACCTCGGCTTCGGATACTTTCTGGCAGCAGACGCCGACAGACCCGCCCAGCTTTTCCTGCAGCAAAGCGACATCGACTGACTTGTGCATCTTGCCGTGGACGCGGTGACGCATCCCGTGGGATTTCGCGAAATCGCCCATTTTTTTGATGTTGCGTTCCAGCGCGTCCAGATCAAGGACAAGGCAAGGCGTCTGGATATCAGCCTCGTCCATACCGGGCAGGGCGGGCACGTCGTAACCGACTTCGAGGTTCTTGAGGTTGCTCATATCGTTCATAGCTTTGCTCCTTTAGCCCTGCATCCAAGGCAATTTGTCGAGGTCAACATTGCCGCCGGTGATGATCACGCCAACGCGCTTTCCGGCGAATTTTTCTTTGTTCTTCAGGATCGTGGCAAGGGGCACGGCACAGCTTGCCTCCATCACGATCCGCAGATGTTTCCATGTGATCTTCATCGCGTCGATGATCTCTTGCTCGGACGCGGTGTAGATATCGGTCACATAGTTGGACACGAAATGCCATGTCCGTTCCTTGAGCGGCACCAAAAGCCCGTCCGCGATCGTTTGCGGCGCATCATCGGCGATGATGTGACCGGCCTTGAAGCTGCGATAGGCATCATCGGCCTGTTCGGGCTCGGATGCAATGATCTGCACTTCGGGGGCCAGCGTCGACAGGGTCAGGCAGGTGCCGGAAATCATGCCGCCGCCGCCAATAGGTGCGACCATCATTTCCAACCCGTCAACTTGTTCCATGAATTCCTTGGAACAGGTGCCTTGGCCCGCAATCACGCGCGGATCGTTGTAGGGGTGGACAAAATCGCCACCAGTCGCGGCTTGCACCTTTGCGAATGTTTCTTCGCGCGATGTGGTGGATGGCTCGCATTCGGTGATGACACCACCATAGCGGCGCACGGTGTCTTTCTTGGCCTGCGGTGCGGTGCGCGGCATGACCACGTTGCAGGGGATACCACGGCGCATGGCGGCATAGCTAAGGCAAGACGCATGGTTGCCCGATGAATGGGTCGCTACACCGTTCTTTGCCTGTTCATCCGTCAGCCCGAACACCGCATTTGCGGCACCGCGTACCTTGAAGGCACCCGGTTCCTGAAAATTCTCGCACTTGAAGAACAACTGCGCACCGGTCAGGTCGTTGAGATACTCCGAGGTCCGGATCGGCGTGCGGTTGATGTGCGGCTTGATGCGTTCGTGCGCATCAAGCATGTCCTGGTAGGTGGGGATGTACATATCAGTCTGGTCTTTCATCACGCAGCACTCTTCAGTGAAAGGGCTGTGGTGCCGCGGTAGTATTCCTGTGCCGCTGCAACACCAGAGCCTAGTTTGACATCAAGTCCCAGATCAACCATGCACATTTCCGCAGTGGCGATACCGGACAGAGCCATCACATCGGTCATGCTGCCCAGATGTCCGATCCGGAACACTTTACCGGCGACCTCACCCAAGCCTGTGCCGAATGCAACGCCGTATTTGTTGGCGGCATGCGACACCAGATCACTGGCATTGAAGCCTTCTGGCGTCATGATAGCACTTACAGTGTCAGAGTACAGGTCCGGCGTAGCAGCGCAGAGTTTCAGACCCCACGCTTGAACCGCAGCACGAATGCCTGACGCGATCCGGTGGTGGCGTGCAAAGACATTCTCCAGTCCTTCTTTCTTCAGCATTTCGGTCGCCAGAAGCAGGCCGTTCATCAGGCCGACAGCGGGTGTGTAGGGATAGGCATTTGCCTCATAGCCTTTGGTCATGTCGGCGATATCAAAGAAAGTACGCGCGAGTTTGGCCGTCTTGCTTGCCGCCATCGCTTTTGGGCTGAAACCGACGATGGCCAGACCTGCAGGCAGCATGAACCCTTTCTGCGATCCGGCAACGGCGACATCAACGCCCCATCCGTCAAAACGGAAATCCATCGACCCGATGGAGCTGACGCCATCAACAAACAACAACGCCGGGTGATTGGACGCATCCATTGCCTTGCGCACTGCGCCGATGTCGGACCTTACACCAGTCGCTGTTTCGTTGTGCGTGGCCAGAACCGCCTTGATCTTGTGCCCCTTGTCGGCGGCAAGAATTTCGGCATAGCGGTCGGTCGGGATGCCCTGACCCCAAGGCGTTTCAACGATCATGACGTTCAACCCGTGACGCTGGCACATGTCGATCCATTTATGGCTGAACATCCCGTTGCGTGCGGCTAGAACGGTATCGCCGGGAGACAGGGTATTGGTCAGCGCTGTCTCCCAGCCGCCGGTGCCTGTGGACGGAAAGATAAAGATTTCCGCGTTTGCGGACTTCAGGATATCTTTCACGCCTGCGCGGGCTGGGTGCAGAATTTGACCGAACAAGGGTGAGCGGTGGTCAATTGTGGGCATGTCGCAGGCTTTGCGAATGGCCTCAGGCATATTGGTCGGGCCGGGAATGAATACGGGGTTTTGAAAGCTCATCTGCCAATCCACCATTGGATGGAGGCTTCGTTGACATAGATCAGACAGCAAGCCAAGATTTGTGAAATTATATTTCATTGCAGGTTCATCATGAAAAATGGTTTGTTGTCAGTTGCTTGCATTTTTCATAATGTGAAATGAGTTTTCATGGGGGAGGTATTGCGTGGAAGAAGACGTCAAAAGGGGCCGTGGTCGCCCCAAAGCATGGGACAGCAAAGAGCAGCAGAACACGATCAAATCGCTGGATCGCGCGCTTGAGGTGCTTGTCCGTCTGGGCGAAATGCAAGGCAGCACCCTGTCCGAACTGTCCAGCGTCTTGGACCAGTCCCCCGCCACGATCTATCGCGTCCTGACCACGTTTCAGGGGCGCGGCTTTGCCGATTTTGATGAACAGAATCAGGTTTGGAGCATCGGGCCTGCGGCCTTTACCACCGGGTCCCAGTTCTTGCGCCGCACATCTTTGGTCGAGCGGGCCCGCCCGATCATGCGTGACCTGATGGAAGTGACGGGCGAAACCGCGAATCTGGGGATCGAGAGAGATGGCAAGGTTCTGTTTCTGGGACAGGTCGAAACCCATGCGACGATCCGCGCCTTCTTCCCGCCTGGCACCGTGTCTGCGATGCATGCCTCTGGCATCGGCAAGGCCCTGCTGTGCCGGATGGATGACCGCCGCCAGCGGCAGGTGCTGGTTGTGGGCAAGATGGAACAGTTCACCCCCCACACCCTGACCGATCCCGAAGCGATGATCGCCGACCTGCGGGCCGCAAAGGCGCGCGGCTATGCCATCGACGGCGAGGAACGCAATCTCGGGATGCGCTGCATCGCGGCACCCGTCTTTAACGTTTTTGGCGAGGTGGTCGCAGGCATTTCTGTTTCCGGTCCGACATCGCGGATCACGGTCGAGCGTATCGAAACGCTGGCCCAGCCTGTCATGGATGCCGCAACGCGCCTGACCCTTGCGATTGGCGGCAATCTGCGTCCTGCGGGCTAGGGGTTAGCGGCGGGACGACCGGATGGCGCTGTCCTCATAGTCGGGGTCGTCGGTAATCGGATCATCCATGATAGTCCCGATTCGCCTCTGCCTTGGTCCGGCGCTGGGCGCGCGCAGCCGCGCCCACAGTTTACGCGCAAAAAATTGTGCGATGACCACAAGCACCAGAAAAGCACCAAGCGCGGAAAGTATCGACCATGTGCTGATCAGCACACAAGCCTCGCCTGCGCCAAAGATAATGGCGTAAAGAATACTGACCGTTTCTGTGCATTCCGCGAACATGCGCAATCTCCTGTGCGGTTTTCTGCCACCCGTTTCACACCACAATCTAGGCGATGTTAAGGCCAATGGGCCAGCAGTGAAATATTTTCCGACAAAAAAGATCAGGTACTCTTGCAGAACCTGATCTTTTTTGTCAGATTACCGGCACAGATACACTTCTTCGCAAGGAAAATGACATGCGCGAAACTCTGAGAAACACAATCGTCCTCATGACGGCAGCTTCTGCCTTGGCCACGGCGGTCTATGCCGAAGGGCATGCAGGCGAGGTCAATCTCTATTCCTCCCGCCACTATGATACCGATGAACGCCTATACTCCGATTTTACCGAATTGACCGGCATAACCGTCAATCGGATCGAAGCCGATGCTGACGAGTTGATCGCGCGGATGGAGGCCGAAGGAGCCAATTCGCCCGCCGATGTTCTGATTACAGTTGACACATCGCGCCTTGAACGGGCCAAGAACGCAGGCGTTCTGCAATCCGTCGACAGCGAAATCCTCGAGGCGCGTATTCCCGAAAGCCTGCAGGATGCGGACAACCAGTGGTTTGGCTTCAGCCAGCGCGCGCGGATCGTTTTTTATGACAAGACCAAAGTGACAAACCCGCCGATGGACTATCTCTCGCTTGCTGATCCCGCCTATGAGGGCATGATCTGCCACCGGTCATCGACGAATGTCTATTCCCAGACCCTGCTGTCGGCGATCATCCAGAATTTTGGTGAGGAGGCTGCAACCGAATGGGCCCAAGGGTTCGTCAACAACTTTGCCCGCGACCCTCAGGGTGGCGATACTGACCAGTTGCGCGGGCTGGTATCGGGCGAATGTGAGATTGCGATCTCCAATACCTATTACTTTGCACGCGCCCTGCGCACCGAAGTTGATGGACTGGGCGCAGAGGCCTTGGCCAATATCGGATGGATCTTTCCCGCGCAGAACGCCGAAGGCGCACATATGAACCTGTCTGGCGCAGGTATTGCCGCCAATGCACCGAACCGCGACAATGCGGTCAAGTTTCTTGAGTACCTCGCCTCCGATCAGGCCCAGCAGTACTTTAGCGCTGGCAACGACGAATATCCTGCTGTCCCTGGCGTGGGCCTGTCACCATCTGTGGCTGCAATGGGTCTGTTCCGCGCAGATGCGGTTGATCTGAGCGAAGTGGCAAAGAACTTGCCGCAAGCACAGATCATCTTCAATCAGGTCGGTTGGGAATAGGGCCTTACACGAATTCATAACGAAAGAGGCGCCATGTAAATGGCGCCCCTTTTTTGTTGTCTGCGCGCTTCTTGCAGGATGCGCTTTAGGGTCCTGACCCTAGGCCCGCCCCTTGCCTATCCGACGGCAGAGGAGGATCACGGGGATCAATCCAATCGCCACAATCACAAGACTGGGCACCGCCGCCCCCTCCAGCCGTTCGTCAGACGCCAACCGGTGCGCCTGTACTGCCAGCGTGTCATAGTTGAACGGACGCATGATCAGCGTGGCGGGCAGTTCCTTCATCACGTCCACAAAGACGATCAGCCCAGCGGTCAGCAGGCTGGTCCGCAAAAGCGGAACGTGGATCCGCCGCACCAGCCCCGGCATGTTCTGGCCCAATGTGCGGGCGGCGGCATCCATATTGGGCCCCACAGTTGCAATGCCGCCTTCGTAAGCACCAATCGCCGCCGCAAGAAAGCGGATCAGATAGGCCGCGACCAACAGCCAGATAGAGCCGGTAAAGAGCAACCCCGTCGACACATCGAAGGTCGCCCGCATCCACGCATCAAGTGCATTGTCGAAAGCCGCAAAAGGAACAAGCAGCCCCACAGCGATGACACCGCCGGGAACCGCGTATCCGATGCGCGCCAGATAGAGTGATGTTCCGGTCAGCCGGTTTGCGTTGACGCGGTGCAAGGTCCCCAGCACCAAAGCGGCAAGGACGGTCAGGACAGCTGCAACGCTTGCCAATGTCAGGGAGTTCCGGATGAACCCAAGGTAACGCGGGCTGAGCAGATCCTGTTCGGACCCCAGCGCCATGATACTAAGCGCGATAATGGGAAGCACGACCCCCAACAGGATCGGCGTGATGCAGAAAAGCATGGCGAGTGTCTTTTGCCCTGCTTTCAGTGTCAGGCGCTGCATTGGCGCATTGCGCCGCCCGTTTGCATATTTTGCACCGCCGCGCGTTGCGCGCTCCAGCATGACAAGCAGCAAGGCAAAGCTTAACAGGCCCAAGGCAAGCTGCGCCGCAGCCGCGCGGTCGGCCAGGGTGAACCAGCTCGTGTAAATGCCGACTGCAAAGGTCTGCACCCCGAAGTAGGCGACTGTGCCAAAGTCCGCGATTGTCTCCATCGCAACCAGCATCACGCCCGACGCAACTGCAGGGCGTGCCATGGGAAGCGACACATGCATAAACGCTCTGAAGGGCGATTGCCCCAACACACGCGCTGCAAGGAACGTGCTTGCACCCTGCGCGGCAAAGGCTGCACGGGCAAGAAGATAGACATAAGGATAAAGAACCAGCGTCAGCATTGCGGCGGCCCCGCCCAGTGATCTGATTTCGGGGAACCAATAATCCCTTGGCCCCCAGCCTGTCAGATCGCGCAATGTCGACTGCACGATGCCGGGATGATCCAGCACATGGGTATAGCCATAGGCCAGCACATAGGCGGGAAAGGCGAGCGGCACCGCCAGCGCGATCTCCATCCAGCGCCGTCCTGGAAATTCGGTCATGGTGACAAGCCATGCCGCTCCGGCCCCGATCACCGCACTGCCCGTCATGACGAGGAAGACAAGGATGATTGTGGTTGCTGTGTATCGGCCAAGGACAGTTTCTGCGAGATGCCCAAGTGTATCAAAGGATCCGGATACGGCGGCTGCAAGCACGCCAAGATAGGGAATGACGCAAATAACGGTCACAAGAAACGCTGTGACAGCGAACCCGACTGTGACGACAGAGCGGTGCGGTTTCGATATGACGCTGCGACTTTCCATAGGTCGCAGGTAATCCAAAGCGGCACACAGGGGCAAGCAGGCTTTGCCAAGCAGGTGCGCGCAGGAATGCGTCTATTGCACGCAGCGCCATTTCGCCGTGGCTGACGCGGTTGTGTCTGGTCTCTTTATGCCGCAGGTGTCTTTATGCTACTACCACCTCGTGCCCCAAGCCTCAAAGGTTCCAACATGCGCTATTTTCTCGCCGCTCTTGCGATTGTACTTTTTCCGGTCGGTGCCTTCGCACAATCTCTGACAGAGGACGAGATCAAGCAGCTTGCCCTCGAAGCGATTTTGGAAAATCCGCAGATTATCATGGAAGCTGTTGCTATTCTGGAGCAGCAGCGCAACGCAGATCAGGCTTTGGCGCAGGCAGAAGTGTTGCAGCAGCAGCGCGACCTGCTTGAGAACGATCCAAATGCCCCCTTTATCGGCAACGCCGATGCGGACGCCGTCATTGTCGAATTTTTTTGACTACAACTGTCCCTATTGCAAGCGCGCGGCAGCAGATGTCAAAGCGCTCTTGGCAGCAGATGAAAACGTGCGGGTCGTCTATCGCGAGTGGCCGATCTTGGGGGAAGGATCGGTTTTTGCCGCGCGTGCTGCCTTGGCCGCAAGAGCGCAGGGCAAATACGAAGATATGCATTGGGCCTTGATGGACATGCGTGGGCGGGCAGATGAAGCCTCTATTCTGGCGGCGGCACGGTCAGTTGGTCTTGATCTGGACCAGCTGGTCGCTGACATGAACAGCGCCGAGGTGCAGTCGCATATCGAAACCTCCAGTCTGCTTGCGCAGAGCCTTGGCTTTACCGGAACACCTGCTTTTGTGATCGGTGACGCGCTGGTGCCGGGTGCTGTACCGTTGTCCGATCTGCAGGAATATCTGCAAGCGGCGCGGGACGCGGATTAATCCGCACAGCGGGCTTGACCTTCCAGTGAGTGGAACCCTTATGTAAGTGCCAACGAAAGTGAGGCGCTGCAATGACAAGCCAATCCATATCCTTCCATGTGACCGGACTTTCCTGTGCGTCCTGTGTGGGACGGGCCGAAAAAGCGCTGAGCAGCCTTGCCGGTGTTTCGGGCGTTGCGGTCAACCTCGCCAATGAAAGCGCGACGCTGTCGTTCGCAGCACCCGCCACCATCGCGGATATCACCGAAACACTGCAGAACGCAGGCTATCCCGCAGAAACAGCGCAGGTGACCCTCGAGATATCGGGCATGAGCTGCGGGTCATGCGTCGCGCGCGTCGAGAAGGCATTGGCCAGCGCCGATGGCGTGGTCGCGGTTGCCGCCAATCTGGCATCCGAGACAGCAACAGTGACCTATCTTGCTGGTGCCACCACGCCGCAGGATGTGGCGGAAGCAGCGACACGCGCAGGGTATCCTGCCCGCATGCCAGCGGCCGCCACTTTGCCTGTCGATCGCAAGGATATCGAGGCAAAGGCGCTCAAGCGGCACTTGCTGGTCGCGGCCGTCCTGACGGCACCGGTCTTTGTGCTTGAAATGGGCAGCCATTTCATCCCCGGTGTGCATGATTTGATCCATCGGACCATCGGAATGCAAGCCAGTTGGGTATTGCAGTTTGTGCTTGTCACATTGGTTCTTGTTTGGCCCGGCCGCTTGTTTTTTGCCAAAGGCGTGCCTGCGCTTGTGAAAGGTGCGCCGGATATGAATGCGCTTGTGGCAATGGGCACGGGTGCGGCTTGGGCTTTTTCGACCGTCGCCACCTTTGTACCGTCTGTCCTGCCCGAAGGCACGCGCGCTGTCTATTTCGAGGCCGCTGCGGTCATTGTCACGCTGATCTTGCTGGGGCGTTATCTGGAAGCGCGCGCAAAGGGCCGTACGGGTGCGGCGATCCGCAAACTGGTCGGCCTGCAGCCGCAGACCGCGACAGTCATGCGCGATGGTCAGGCCGTGGTCACGCCGATTTCGCAGATAGACACCGGCGACCTTATCCGTGTCCACCCCGGTGAGCGGGTTGCGCTCGATGGCGTAGTGGCCGAAGGCGTTTCGTTTGTTGACGAGAGCATGATCACCGGCGAACCGGTGCCGGTCGAAAAGACGGCTGGTGCGGTCGTGACTGGCGGCACCGTGAATGGAGCAGGCGGCTTCACGTTCTCGGTGTCCAAGACAGGTGCCGACACAATGCTCGCGCAGATCATTCGCATGGTGGAAGACGCGCAGGGGGCCAAACTGCCCATTCAGGACCTCGTGAACAAGATCACCCTATGGTTTGTGCCTGCGGTTCTGTGCCTTGCGCTGATCACGGTCCTCGCGTGGCTTGTTTTCGGGCCGCAACCGGCACTTGGCTTTGCTTTGGTTGCCGGTGTCGCGGTCCTGATCGTGGCCTGCCCTTGTGCGATGGGTCTGGCGACTCCCACCTCTATCATGGTGGGGACAGGGCGGGCCGCCGAAATGGGTGTGCTTTTTCGGAAGGGGGATGCACTTCAGGCCTTGCAGGGGGCACGCATTGTTGCATTTGACAAGACAGGGACCCTGACCGCCGGTCGACCGGAACTGACCACGTTCGATGTCCGCGAAGGCTTTGCCGCCGCAGATGTCTTGCGCATCGCAGCCAGCGTCGAGGTCTTGTCAGAGCATCCCGTTGCACAGGCAATCGTCCGCGCGGCGCAGGCCCGCGATGTGACGCTTGGCGATGCCGCTGATTTTGTCAGCGAAACCGGTTTTGGTGTCGGCGCTACCTTTGAGGGGCAGGAGATCTTGATCGGTGCCGACCGCCTGATGGTGCGGCAGGGCATTTCATTGGATTGGTTCAAGGCCGATGCCTCAAGAATTGCGCAGGATGCCCAGACACCGCTTTTTATTGCGATCAACGGCAAGCTTGCCGCGCTGATCGGGGTTTCTGATCCGATCAAATCACAGACCCCTGCTGCGATTGCAGCTTTGCACAAGATGGGCCTGCAGGTCGCGATGATCACCGGCGACAACAAAAAGACAGCGCAAGCCGTGGCCGCAAGACTGGGTATCGATCATCTTGTGGCCGAGGTGTTGCCGGACGGAAAAGTGGCGGCATTGAACGACTTGCGCCAAGGCGGCAAGAAAGTCGCCTATGTGGGGGATGGCATCAATGATGCCCCCGCATTGGCCGCTGCCGATGTCGGAATCGCAATCGGGACGGGGACCGATATCGCCATTGAAAGTGCGGATGTGGTGTTGATGTCAGGCGACATTAACGGTGTGGTCAATGCTTTTGAAATCAGCCGCCGGACCATGCGGAACATCAAGGAAAACCTCTTTTGGGCTTTCGCCTACAATACGGCACTGATCCCAGTCGCGGCAGGTGCTTTGTACGTATTTGGCGGGCCGCTGCTATCGCCCATGTTGGCGGCAGGCGCGATGGCGCTGTCGAGTGTCTTTGTGTTGTCAAACGCACTGCGGCTGCGACGGGTCGCACCTTTACGCCCCCAGCAGCCACAAGCGGCACCCGCGTTTCAACCCGCCGAGGTGGCAGCATGAATATCGGTGAGGCCGGACAAAGCGCAGGGCTGCCTGCAAAGACGATCCGATACTACGAAGACATCGGATTGGTCAAACCCTTGCGTGACGCCAACGGATATCGGGCCTTCCGCGCATCGGATATCCACAAGCTGCGGTTTCTGGCACGGGCCCGCGCGCTTGGCTTTACCATCGAGGATTGCCGCGATCTGCTGGCCCTGTGGGAAGACAAGGATCGCGCCAGTTCAGACGTTCGCCAGATTGCGCAACAACATCTGGAAATGATCGAAACCAAGATCACCGATTTACAGAGCATGCGCGATACCCTTGTCGATCTGGTCCGCGACTGTGCGGGCGACCAGCGGCCAGACTGTCCGATCCTGAACCGGCTCGGCAAAGAGGCGTAGGCCCTCCGCAGTTCCATAAACGCCCCAAGGTTGAAAATATTTCTGATTCTATCTTGTCGCCAAGGAACGCGCTTTATATCCGCAAGACCGTTGGCTGTCGTACGTTTATTGTGTGATGTAAGCCTTAAGTATATGATTTAAAATAGATTTAATCTTCACTTGAATGAGCGAAGCCTGATACTTCATCGTTTGATGTTTGTATTTTCTCAACTTGAATTGGGTATTCAGGGGCGGAATAATCTCGACGCTGTAAAAATATGGATATACCATAGGTTGTATATCGTCTCGAGATATTCTAGGGACACACAAAGTTTAGAGTCTGGCGGTGCTGCAAACAAAGCGCGCCAGCATTTTAGTTACGTAAGCAAAAGGCAGTCTTGTGCGTGATAAAATTTGTACGGTCTTGTCCCCACGCAGGCCCTTTGGACAAGTCCTTCATCCAGTGATTGCAGATACCGAAGGCCGACTGGAGCGCCCTGTCTGGCCGTATCATGGCGTCGCGCGCCATTTTGCCCCGCTTGGTATGACGTCCGCACTGACCGAAAGGGCGCGTGCTGATGCTCTATGAGCGGATTGCGACGCCGGAGGACACTGCGCCGCCTTACCGGATACTGCTGTTGCAGGGACCTGTCGGACCGTTCTTTCGCGACTTGCAGGCTGCCCTGCGCGTAAGTGGGCACTGTGTTCGCAGGGTCATCTTCAATGCTGGGGATGCAGTCTTTGCAGATGGCACCAATGGCGTCCGCTTTACGGGTGATCTTGAAAGCTGGGATGCATGGCTCCGCCACGAGATGATGATGCAGACCCCTGACTTGATCATACTCTTCGGGTCCAATCGGCCAGCCCATGTGCGGGCGCGCGGGATTGCAGCCCGCTACGGTATCCCTGTTCTCAGTCTGGAAGAGGGGTATCTGCGGTCGGGCTACATTACCTGTGAACTTGGTGGAAACAACCAGCACTCGCCACTTGTCCAATGGTGGCCCTGCGACAAGGTCAAACGCCGGTTCCGGCCCGAAGTGGAACCACACCCGCTGGCCAGATCCGCCTTTCCGGTGATGAGCTTCTGGGGCGTTGTTTACTACGGGATACGCGACGGATTCTCCAATGGACCCGACGAAGGGCTGTTCCATCGCAGCCGGGATCATCCCCTGCGCCTGGCTGTGCGATGGGGCGCGCATGCAACACGAAGGATCGCCGCGCGGGGTCTGGAAGCAGGCAAAATCCGAAGTTTGCGCAAGCGGCGTGACTATATACTGGTGCCGCTTCAAGTGCCGACAGACAGCCAGCTGTTGGTGGCTGCACGCGGTTGGACCACACCGAGGCTGGTCGAGGGATGCCTGCAGGCTTTGTTGCATGCAAAAGACAGCGAGCGGTTGGTCTTCAAACTGCATCCGCTGGATACCTCTGGCGCGGCCATCAAGAACGCGATCCTGCGGCGCGCGCAAGAACTGGGCCTCGCGCGGGGGCGGGTGCAGGTCCTTCATTCCGGACGTATCGGCGATTTGGCCGATCACTCCAGCGGCATGGTCGTGATCAATTCAACTTCCGCTTTTTCAGCGCTGCATCACGATGTGCCCCTGCTTGTTCTGGGCGAGGCCGTCTTTCGGCACGACAGTGTGGTGTCCATCGGTGAAACAGAGGCGGATATCGCCGCATTCTTGAATCAACGCCACGTCAGGACGCGGGACAACATTCTGGCCTTTCTGCGGGATCTCAAAGCCGAGAGCCTGTTACCAGGTGATTTCTATATTGCCAGCGGCCGCAGGGCCGCAGCCGCAGCAATCATCGGCAAGATCGCGGCGATGCAGGCAAGAACGCCCAAGTCAGACGGGGCGGGCCTGTGAGTTTGCTTTTCGCCCGAACCGCACCCGCGAGGTGGATTGTACTGGCCGGAGCCGGCGCTGTCTTGGCGGGCTGTACGGCAATGCCGTCTTTCGGGCCAAGCTCTGCTGCGGTCAACGCGGCGGCGGCGGATGTGGTGGCGAACCCCGACGATGTGATGCCCTTTCGTATTGTGGATGTTTCGATCAGTACATTGCCGGTCGATGATCCTGCGCCGCGTCACTTTCCACAGGTTTTGCGGCAACAGGCTTTGCGCGCCGAGGATGACGTGATTGCGATAGCGGATCAGCTTGATATCCGGATCTGGGAAATCGCCGAGGATGGCCTGTTTGCCACAGCAGGGCGCAGGGAAACCGTGTTGCCGGTCGTGGTCTCTAACACAGGTACGATCACGGCGCCCTACGCGGGAACGGTCGTTGCCAAGGGTCTGACAGCCTCGGAACTGCGCACAGCGCTTTTGCAGCGCTATCAGGGTCAGGCCATCGAACCCGAGATTGCGGTGACCATCGCAGCAACGCAGTCAAACGCGGTAACGGTCCTTGGTGCCGTCCGGTCACCTGGACGGGCCATAGTGCCGTCACGAGGGATCAAGTTGCTGGACCTCATGGCGCAGATGGGCGGGACCGTGCACCCCGCGTGGGAAACCCGCGTGAGCCTGCAACGCGGATCGACGACAGGGGCGGTGCTGCTTACGGATATTCTCAATGAAGCAGGCAACAATATCATCATTCTGCCCGATGACGTCATCAACGTGGACCATATCCCAAGACGCTTTGCGGTTTATGGTGCGATCAACAGGCCGGGCAATATCGCGGTGCCTTTGGAACATGCGGTCTTGTCGTATCTTCTGGCCGAAGTCGGCGGGCTCGATGACGGGGTCGCACAGGCAAAATCGGTTTTCGTCTTCAGGCCTGCAACGGGGTCCGCAACAAACACCGCAACGGCATACCGTTTCGATTTCTCGGTGCCAGACGCCTTCCTGCTGGCTGGGCAATTCCGACTCGAGGCCACCGACATCGTCTATGTGACCTCCGCAGAGGCAGCAGACCTGCAAAGGTTCCTGTCAACCGTTCTGACACCCTTGGTCAGTACAACGTCAACAATCGCACGGGTTGGGAATTGAGATGGATGAAAAAAAGATCTGGATAGAGGACCGCATGAACGCATACCCCATCGCGCAAATCACGGAAGCGAAACCCGTAGGCGCGGCTGATCAAGACTTGGACACAAAACCACTACACATCCTTTATCTGCTAGAGCCCCAACTTGAGATGAATGATGCCTTCTTCCGGTACGGTTCGCTTAAGAGCATCATTGTACATGAAGCAAGAAAACTCGAAGGTTTGAAGTATTCTGACGTCGAAGAACGGCACGTGAGAGTGTCGATCATTGCCTCATCGGATGTGCTTGCGAAAGCAATTAGCGATCAAGTGGATTTAGGTAACATCCGGTTATTCCCTTATAAAGGGAGACGAGACGATCCCAAGAAAATTGATGAGTTCCTTAGAACTGTGGCGATCAAATTAAAGCCAGACATTGTCATAGCCTACGAAAATTACAGACAGGACCTGCCAGATATTTTTCCAGAATCCAAAATAATACATATGTCTTTTGGACCATTCTCCCGCTTTCCTTTTCCTACCTTCCACCTTTATGACACCCGAGGACTATACCAAAATTCCAGTATACTTGATGAGGCTGATCTGATTGATCAACAGCAGGTAGGTGAAAGTGAAAAAAACTTCATCGCGGATTTTAGAAACAAGTCTCTCAGCATTCTTGCCGAATTTACACCCTACAAGTCATTCATTCATGACTTGCGCGCAAAGCATAAAAACATTGTTCTCTTCGCTGCGCAGGTCGATGGTCATCCCGCATTCACATCTTGTAGTACCTACGCATCACATATTCAGGCCTTAGAAGGCATTTTAGCGGACACTCCTCATGAAACGTGTATTTTGGTGACGGAACATCCTTATCGACCCACGTTCAATGACGAGCAAAAAAAATACTTGGTGTTAAACTTTCCTCATGTTGCCTTTCTACCACCGGACATGATTGTAGGTGATGCAAGTCAATTCTTGATACCATATTCAGACGGTTTAATCACAACGAGCTCAAACTTAGGCTATCAATCTGCCCTATTTGGGCTGCCGCTCTTTGTGATAGGGCGGTCACAGCTAAGTATTCTATCTCACCATTGTGAAATCAAGGGTTTTCTAGATGCCGTCATTAATGGAACATCTGTGGACGCCGCAAAGCGGAATATTGCCATATTAATACATATACTGAAGTATAGAGCACGCCTCTTTCGACATGCAATTTCCGCACCTGAGGAATATCTCCACTTCCTCATCAATCTAAATTCGTCTAACGAAGGCGCAGTACTAGATTATAACCTTGGGACGACATGCACTACAGACACACATAGTCTAGACTTTATTACAAATTCAGTAAATAGGCATGCTGTAGAATTACAGAGCCTCGACTGGAATTTGCCCAAGAACATTTCAAAGGGAGATATGTTGCTCAAGGCAATTGCTGACCACGAAGTGATTTCCTTTGATTTGTTTGATACCCTAGTCCAGCGCCCGCTATCTAAACCTCATCTTCTATTCCGCCTCATTGAACCGACTGCGAAAAAAATTGTTGGTAATCCGAAATATGACTTCTGGTTGATTAGACGTGAAGCAGAGGCTGATGTTAGGCGGCCAACCAAGGGCAATATAGAAGTTACAATTGACCAGATATATGATCGCATTCATGAGATATCGGGCCTTGATCCTGATGTTTGCCAGCAGCTCTGTGATCTTGAGAAGAGAGCGGAGCTTCAGATCTGTCAAAGAAAGGAATCAGTATTATTCTACCTCTTCCTAGCCCGTAGATTGGGAAAGAAGACCGGTGTAGTCTCAGACTTTTACATTGAAGAAGCGTTTGTTCAAGAATTACTCTTAAAACGAGAAATACCGCATGACTTCTTGTTTGTTTCTGCCACAGAGGGGTTACGGAAGCACAATGGTACGATCTATCCAACTTTGATAGAGTGGGCTGAAAGTAGAAACTATCAGAGAAATTCAATTGTCCATGTTGGAGACAACAAAGTAGCCGATCTTAAGATGGCCAATGCGAATGAGATAGAAGCGTTCTGGATGCCGCAAGCCATTGAGAACTTTGGTGCCTCGGTCCTTGGCAGCCAAGCACTAAGAAATGCGCATCTATCAGACTCTATATCGGATTCAGTCATTACTGGATTGCTGGCAGCAAAATACTTTTCAGGTCCTTTTCATCATCGCCAATCTGATCGGCATATCCCAACGCATCACCAAGCATTAGGTTATGCAACATACGGCCCGCTTTTACTTGGCTTCACAAAATGGCTATATAGAAAGTGTAAAGAGAACGGTTACACTCGAGTAAATTTTCTTTCCCGCGATGGGCATATCCTGAAGAAAGCGTTTGACTACTTGTACGGTGATGAGTTTGAGACTCAATATCTATATGCTTCTAGGAAAGCATATACTATGGCCGCAGCGAAAAAGTTTGAAGATTTGCGAATTATTGCATCATTTTCATTCAGTAGTCAAAAATTTGAGGATTTCGTTAACAACAGGTTCAATATCGATTTGATGGTTGAAAAACATGGTCTGCGTTATCCAAGAGGTTTAGTGCCTACAACTATTGTGAGTTATCCTCAAAGCCTTGGATTAATTTTGAACTGGATTGAGTTAAATGAAGAATACCTCTTGAAGAGGTGCTCTGTCGAGAGAGAATGCTTATTGGAATACTTCAAGAGTCCTGGTTTGGGGCAGAGCGCTAGTGATCCGTGTGTGATTGTTGACCTTGGCTATTCCGGTACCATGCAAGCAATGATGGAAGAATTACTGCCTGGGCAAGTTCAGGGAATGTACATGCTCTCCCACACGCTTTCTGAGAGTTGGTTGAGCACCAGTAATATTTCAGCTTATCTAACGGAGCATGACGATCACTTTTCAAGATTCAGAGATGAGTTCAATGATCACGTATTCATTTTTGAGGCAGCATCCAGTGCGCCGCACGCTTCAGTAGTGTCGTTTGTTGGGTTGGGCGGGAAGTTTGAGGTCCAGTTCGGTGAAGCGGGGGTTGAAGGGAACAATAGTAGGTTCCTAAGTGGAGTTCAGGAGGGAATGTTGGAATTTGTTTCCGACGCACAGGAGTTTCTGGGAGAGTTCCTTGAGAATGTGCATATAGCACCAAACTTGGCTCGGGCGGCCTTGGTTTCTTTGGCTAAAGATCCAAAGAAGCCAGATGCATCACTCTTTATTGCAAATGGTGTAGAGAATAATTTTGGCGGCGGTTCAGTTTATCTCATTTACCCTATCCCAAATCCGACTGCATTAAGTCACCGGACAAGAGATGTTATTGTTGCAAGGTCAAAGTGGAAAAGAGGTGCAGAGATCTATTATGCCGACGAGGGACAAGTGAAGAGTTTGGTGGATATACAAGGAGCAGACCAGAAGCTAGTCACTAGTATCCGGCATCGGAAGCTTGGGAAGCTGCAGCGTGATCCATATTTGTTCTTTGCGGATTCAAAGATCAAATGGATCGCTTACTTACGACATTTTTTTGGTTTGGGCTTTTGGGGTCGGATGAATTCTAGATTGCTCAAGTCTGCGCTGAAGTTCGTCAGAACTTAGAATGGTGAACATTCTTCTAGCTTTACGTTATTGGTCTTGCAGCTTCGTTGATGGTCTTTAGTTTTATTGCCCGCCAATGGTTTCGATTGCGCGTGGCCCCGCTCTGGCTCAGCGAGGTGTATCGCACCGCAACCACGACCCGTGCGGTGCCTTATGCTTGCACCAGCCTGTCCATGACAGCAAATGACAGGCTGCGAGTGGCTTTGGGGTCGCGTCCGGTGTTTTACAGCAGGCTGCTCCCCCTCAAGGCCGCCCATGTGGTGGGTTGGGGGCGCCGCTGGTCGGGGGAACGTGCGGCTGAGGTTGCCAAACATAACAAAAAACCTGTCTTGCTGATCGAGGACGGTTTTTTGCGTTCAGTCGGCCGCTTTGATCCCTGCCTGTCTTATGTCGTTGATCCAACGGGTATCTACTATGATGCGACCCGCCCGTCGCGCTTGGAAGAACTGGTCAAAACACCGCTCACCGACGAAGAGCACACGCGGGCGCAACAGATCGCAGAGGCGTGGCGTAGGAATGGCGTGTCGAAATACAATGGACAGCGCAATCATGCGGGCAAGATTGCAGAGCCCTATGTTCTGGTCGTTGATCAAACCTTCGGCGATGCCTCGATCGCGCACGGGTTGGCAGATGCGGCGCGTTTTGGGGAAATGCTTGCCTCCGCACTGCGTGAGAACCCG
>CAYGMX010000017.1:0-770 GCA_964351055.1 uncultured Loktanella sp.
CCATCGGATGTCCGCTGTACGGGGGTCGAGCGCGGCGCGCAGCCCGTCACCAACCAAGTTGAAGGCCAAAGCCCAAAGGAAGATCATCAGCCCCGGAAACGTTGACGCCCACCAGCGCCCAGAGGCGATGCCGGCCTGTCCTTCTGAGACCAGCACGCCCCATTCGGCAATTCCGCTTTCGGCCAGACCAATGAAGCTGAGCGTGGCCCCGACAAGCACGATATTGCCCATGTCCAGTGTTGCCTGCACGGCAATCGGGGTCGATGCATTGGGGAGGATATCCTTGAAAAAGATGCTCAGCTTGCTGTCACCGATCACACGGGCTGCCTGCACATAGTCTGCCTGACGGATCAGAATGATCTGAGCCCGCATAATTCGTGCATATTTCACCCAAAACACAATGCAGAGTGACAGAATGATATTTGTAAAGCTTGGCCCGAGGATCGCCGCGACCGCCAGTGCAAAAATCAATTCAGGGATCGACAGAAAGACATCCACAATCCGCATCAGCGTTTCGTCGATCCAGCCGCCAACGAGACCGGCAATCGAACCAATGGCGATACCAATCACAACGGTAACTGACACAACGATCACTGAAAGCTGGAGTGATGTCCGCGATCCCCAGATCACGCCATAGAGCACATCGCCGCCTTGATTGGTTGTCCCAAGCGGAAACCCGGGTGTGCCGGGCGGCATCCGTGTTGCGCCCCAGTCCCGTGGCATCTGATAGGGATCAGGCACATTCGGCGGCGCAAGAAACGGTGCAAAGA
>CAYGMX010000017.1:780-18330 GCA_964351055.1 uncultured Loktanella sp.
ATTGCCAGCAGCAAAAAGATGATCAGGAAGCCGATAAACGTGGTCGGATTTGACAAGAGTGTCTTTGCCAGATCCCTCCAGCGGCGCATCCGGACGCCAAAGGCCGTTTCGCGGTTGGGTGTCGTTGGAAGGTCGGTCACAGCCATGGATCAGTCTCCCAGACGAACACGTGGATCAAGCTTGGCATAGATGATGTCCACGATAAGATTGGCAAAGAGGAAGAGCACACTGGTAAAGAGCACGTAGGTCATGATCGTTGCCTGATCCCCGCGGACCACAGCCGACGCCATCCAGCGGCCCAGCCCCGGCCAGCGATAGATGATCTCGGCAGCAATTGCCCCCTGCATCAGGAAAGCGATGGTCAGGCCGATAACCGTCACAGTGGGCACCAGCGCGTTGCGCTTTGCGTGCCGGTTCAGCACCAGCCGTTCGGGCAGACCTTTGGCGCGGGCTGCATCGACGTAGTCTTGCTGCAGTTCTTCGACCAATGCAGAGCGCATCATCCGCGTGATAATTGCGACCGCACCAAACCCCAAGGTGACGGCAGGTAGCGTCAAATGCCATAGCGCATCAACAAGTGCCTGCCACGATCCGGCAAGGATCGCGTCTAGAATGTAGAACCCTGTCGGATGCGGGATCGACGCCCAGATTTCGGCGGTCGACCGCCCCACAGGGAACCAACCCAAGTTGGCCCAAAAGACAATCAACAAGATAATGCCGAACCAGAAAAGGGGCAGGGACGCCCCTGACACCGCGACAATGCGCGTCACATGGTCCTGCCATTTGTTGCGCCGCGTACCGGCAAAAACCCCAAGCCAGAGCCCCAGCACCACAGCGACGGCAGCGGAAAAGATCGACAGTTCCATTGTGGCTGCAAATTTCGGCCAGAACACTTCGGAAACAGGGGCCGAGGCCACGCCGGAATATCCAAAATCACCAGAAAGCGCGGCCTTGAGCCAGTACCAGTACTGGACATAAAGAGGCTCATTAAGGTGAAAGCGCTCTTCGAGTGCGGCAACTTCTGCGGCGTTCATTTCATGGCTGAGGTACACGCCAATCGGTGATCCACCGATGCGTGTCAAAGTGAAAACGATCACTGAGACGCCAAAAATCAGAAATGGCAGGATCATCAAACGGCGGATGATATAGTCTCGAAGCTGCATGGGCCCTCCGGAGAGCGAATAAAACAGGATGAAGTCAATGCATCAGGGCAATCATCACGACTGCCCTGATGCGAGAGTTTATCACTCCGTCTTGTCGAGGATTGCAAAGTTGATGGATGGACGCGGCCAAAGGGGCTGCAGCACCATCCCCTGAATACGGTCACGGTAGGCCGTCACCGCACCCTCTTGGGCGCCAATGATCCACATTGGATCATTGTAGAGCAGCGTTTGAAGCTCTGAGATCATGCCGGCACGGGCATCCAGATCCAGTTCCACAGCGGCTGCATCGATCAGGTCCGCGATCCGGTCGGGATCTTGGTACATGTTACGGAACCCGTGGACTTCACCCCATTCCCCATCAGGGTGTGAATAGGTTTGCAGGTAATCGATCGGGTCTGCTGCTGGATCGCCGTTTTTGGCCCACATTGCGTAGGTCAGCGGGCTCGACGCCAGCGCCTCGTCAAAGACTGCTTCGGCAACACCCAAGACATTGATCCGCATATCTGGGTTCATCCGCTCGATGGAGTCTTTGAGGATCAGCCCCTGAATCTCGAACAGTGATCCGCTCTCAACGATGACAGTGACGGTAAATCCTTGGTCCCAGAAGCCGGTTTCACGGAATAGGCGTTCCGCTTCGGCAAGGTTCTGTTCACCGTAAATCGGCGCTGCGGGGTCATATCCGAAGACGCCGATTGGCACGTAGTGTGGATTGACTTGGCCAAATCCACCCAAGGCACCCTGAATGAATGCGCCATAGTCGAAAGCGTGGTTGAATGCTTGGCGGATCCGCACATCAGCAAAGAAATCGAGCGGGATGGTATCACCGGAGGGCAACGCGCCTTCGGGGATGTTGGTGTTGAAGCCGATATGCAGCGGTTCAAGCAGCAGCCCTTCGGAGTAGACACTCACACCCTCGGCACCCGAGAAATCAGGCACATAGGTTGGATCTGTTTCGATGGTGTCGTACTCGCCAGCCCGAAGGCCAAGAACGCGGACATCCGGATCAAGGCCGAATTCCAAGCGCACATTGTCAAAGGCTTTGGTGCCCCAGTAGTTGTCGTTGACGCTGAGTGTCAGGTTCTCGGTGCGGTTCCAGCTTTCAAAGATATATGGACCGGTCCCAATCATGTTTCCTGACAGAAAGTCATTCGGCTCACCCGCAACAACGCCGCCATTTGCCTCGACCACTTCGTCACTCACGATCGAGGCCGTCATCGGCAAGACCGCAGAATAGAGAAAGCTGGCGTCAACGTCTTGCAAGGTGACCTCGAAGGTGAAGTCATCAACCACACGGGTTTCTGCAATCCGGTCCGTGAGGATCTCGTAGCCGGATCCGGGCAGTTCCAGCTCCATGACACGGTCCCATGAATATTTCACGTCATCAGCAGTGAAAGGAGATCCGTCATGAAAAGTTACACCTTCCCGCAGTGGGAATGTATACGTCAGACCGTCCTCTGAGATCAGCCCGTTATCCAAGGTCGGAACGGTGGTTGCCAGTTGCGGCACCAGTTCGCTTGACCCTGCACCGACTGTCAAAAGCCGATCATAGACGTGAAAAATGATGGATTCACCACCTTCACCCGGCTCGACTTCTGCCGGATCCAGTGTCGCGGGTTCCTCATCCGCGCCATGAACGATCGTCTGCTGTGCAAAAGCTGTTGCCGGAAGCATCATGCTGAACGCGACGGCCCCAACCGTTAACCTTAGCGGGCTCTGCTTGAGCCCTCCTCCCTGATTTGTCATCTCGGTCCTCTCCTCCCAATTGACTTCGTTAGTATTCATCATCGCGTGAGACAATGATGCGGCATTCCCTACCCAAATTCGGTCATGTCATCCCGCATTTCCTAGCGCGTGCACCGACTTCGGAAAGTTGCGAACCATCGAATTTGGTGCGCTGCACACTCCCGAAATGATTTACAGTAGACATTTTCCGAGATGTTCGGCAAACGATTGCATAGATGTGTATTGGAAAGCTTGATTAGCTGTCAACCGCCGATGGCGCTATCAGGTTGTAGTCAGAAGGAAGCAAGCCCGTGTCACCAGAAAAGCCAAGGATTATTGCGATCGAAGAGCACTTCATGGAAGCATCGCTTGCACAGTATTTGGGCAAGGCTGCGTCGCCGCCGGCCTATGTATCTGACCGACTTTATGATTTCTTTGATCTGCGACTCGCCGAAATGGATGCAGCAGGCGTTGATATGCAAGTGCTGTCGCACCAATCTCCGGGTAGCCAACGTCTGCCAGATGATGTGGCTGCGGAAGCATGCCGCAATGTGAACAACGCGCTGGCAGATGTGATCGCGCAAATGCCGGATCGCTTTGCCGGATTTGCTATGCTTCCAACGAACCTGCCCGATACGGCCGCCGATGAATTAACCAGAGCCGTCGAAGAGAAGGGGATGAAGGGGGCCATGATCCACGGCATGAACCATGGTGAGTTTGTGGATCTGCCGCGCTACCGCCCGATGTTTGCGCGCGCCGAAGAACTTGGCGTGCCAATCTATATCCACCCCAGCTTGCCAGACAAAACTGTGACAGAGCGCTATTACGCGCCTTACGACCAGACGCATTCGATGATGACCAAAGCGGCATGGGGGTTCGGCGTAGAGGCGGGAACGCAGGCGGTCCGCCTGATTCTTTCGGGCCTCTTTAAAGAGCATCCAAATCTGAAAATCTTGCTCGGACACCTTGGTGAGGCGCTGCCATTCTGGCTGGCGCGGATTGATGAGAGCTTTGCCCGCCCCGGCAACCCGCCTTCGGATTTTGCTGCTGTGTTCAAGCGTAATTTCTGGCTGACGACGAGCGGTTTTTTTGATGACACAGCCTTTTCGTGCACGGTCGAGACAATGGGCGTGGATCGCGTGCTATTTGCCGTTGATTACCCGTATGCGTCATCAAAAGCCGGTGTCGATTGGCTGATGAAAGCAAATCTAAGCCAAGAAGAACGCACGCAAGTCGCATCCGAGAATGCGTGCAAGCTATTGGGGCTTTAGCGCAACGCCCAATTCCAGGCAGGCAAGTGACCATTTGCATGAGGCCTTCAGATGAACCTCGTTTTGGACCGTTCAACATGACGACAGAACGCACTATCGGCGCGTTTTCGACCCGCTGATGCGACGGCTTCAACCATTTCGCGGTGCTCATGATTTGAAACAGACAGACCGCCGGCTTTGACGAGGTTGCGTGCACGGCACAGATGCAGTTTGTCGACCAGTGAATTGTATTCTTCTGTCAGGGTCGCGTTGCCAGCTCCCCGCATAAGGATGTCATGCAAGGCAAGGTTGCAGCCATCGTATTCGTCGAAATTGCTGCGCGCAGCGGGCGCGTCCATCTTTTCGAGAAATAAGTACATCTTGGCAAGCATCTTGTCATTTAGCAGATCCGTCAGAAGGCGTAATTTGTCCTTTCATCGGCGGTCGCATTTGCCCTGAACACCGCAACACTGGGTCATAACCTGGACGGCTGCGGCGCAAGCTGGACTGTGGAGCGCGTCTTTGGTGCATGTGGGGCACATGGGTTTGGTGGAAGCACGTTCTGGCCACCCGAGACTGGTGAACGTGCCATTGAAATCGGCGATCGGGTCCGCACCGCCGGTATGCAAGTGGCAGGTTTATGTTGCACGCCCTGCTTGGTCGGCACCGATCGGCCCGCCAAGTGGCTGGATGAAGCACAAGCCAGCATCGACACGACCGCAGACCTTGGCGCATCCGGCTTGACGGTTGTTACGAAGTGCCGACACTGAAGTGGCCCGCCAACTGTGATAGCATTATCCCATTTTCAGCAGGACCAGATTTTGCAGCATCGCGCCGGACTCCACCAGGCTGATCCCTGAATTCTGATCAACAATCGCCGGAATTTTCCCGTTGAGTGAAATCTTGAGGTATTCGGGCTGATGCTGTTCACCAGTGCCGATATTGCCCCAATTGATCTGGTGGTCCTGACCCATTTCCTCAAGCGCGATGGCCACTTTGCTGCCGTCGGGTGTGCCCCGCAGATGTGCAGTGGTCAATTGGAATTTTCCTTCAGTTTGTATCTCTGGACCGCTTGCGCCGAAGCAACCAGAGCATCCTTGACTGGGATGAATTTGAAGCCGAAGGTCTTTTCGGCCTTGGCACCTGAAACCGCAAGGGTACGTCCCACGTTTTCGAGCACGCCGTTAACATCCTTGGAAAACAGCGCCATAATCCGCAGCAGCCAGACAGGGGCCTCACGCCCAGGTGTTTTTAGGCTTGTGTCCCAGCTTTTCAGCATGTTGCCAAATTCGAGCAGGGAATAGGTGCCGCTTGCCGCTGCAAAGCGTTGGCCTTTGGCCGCCTCGAGGTCGATCGCCGCAACATGCATCCGCGCGACGTCACGCACATCAACGGCCACCATATCGACAGGCGGGGCCATCGGAATCTTGCCGGTCATCAACTGTTCGACCAGTTCCAGCGATGCACCATAACGTGCATCCATCGGCGGGCCAAAAACTGCGCCGGGGTTAATGGTTGTCAGCGCGATATCAGGGTTGCCTTCGACAAAGTCCCAGGCCGCTTTTTCTGCCAGCGTCTTGGACGCTTCATAGGACCCGACAGACCGATCTTCTGGCGTTGTCCAGTTGGTTTCGTCAGACGGACGCATTTTGGGCTTGTCCGCCTGCTTGTAGATCGCGGCGCATGACGATGTCAGAATCACACGTTTCATTCCGGCCTCTTTGGCCGCGCGCATCGCCCTTAGCGTGCCGTCGACCGCAGGGCGGATCAGGTCTTGTGGATCTTTCGGCTCTGTCAGTGGAAACGGCGAGGCCGTGTGGATCAAGACATCACAGCCTTGCAAAGCATCCTGCCAGCCTTCGTCTTTGGTCAGGTCCAATGTGGCAAATTCCAGTGCCGCGTCTGGAAAAAGCCCCTGCAACTCCGCCTTGCGTTTGTCAGAGCGGATCGAAGCGCGGACCTGATAGCCCTGTTCAAGCAATTCGCGCAGAATGTGTTTGGCAATAAAACCGGACGCTCCGGTCAAGAAGACTTTGGTCATAAGTGTACTCCTTTGGATTTGCGATGATTGCAGAGCCTTGGCCGGCTATTCAGACAAAGCTTCGATCAACAGATCTGAGAACAGCCTTGTGCTGTGCTGTTGCTGGCCGGTAATGATCTGCCCGTCACGGATTGCAAAAGGTGCAAGTGGGGCGGCAGATTCGAAGGTGGTATTGGGGTTCTTCTTCGCCTCGGTCTCGATGGTGTATTCGTTCACCTTCGTCCCCAAAGCCGCATCCATCATTTGTTCTTCACTGTCCGGATAGCCGGTCCAGGTTTTGCCATCCGCCATCAGCGTCCCGTTGCTGAGCGTTGTCCATAGCATCAGGCAGGTACCGTGGCAGATCAGACCGATGATCTTGCCGCTTTCGTAGAAATCAGCGATCAGTTTGTGCAACGCGGTATCGTCTTTGAACGTGACCAGCGGACCACCACCGCCAGCGACGCAAACCGCATCATACTGGCTGATCTCAACATCCGCGATGGACGGGGTGTTTTTCAACAACTTGCTGAAGGCCGTATGGTGCTTGAATCCAAGCGTGATCAGATCGTTTGGATACTGCGTCATCTCGTTTTCTGGATCCGAGAACCCGTCAAACGCGACCTTGCCCCCTTTGGGCGAAGCGATTTCGACTGCGCTGCCAGCCTGTATCAAGTCAAAGAACGGGCCAGTCATCTCTTCGGCAAAAAATCCGACCGGAAACCCCATAAGAGTGGCAGGGTTTGAAACGATATAGAGCACCTTTTTGCCCGCAACATTTGTATTGGCGTGGCGGCGGATGGCGGCGGATGCAGTCATGTGTCCTCACAAAGATCAGGTTGCGTTGATCTGAATGTGGACACTCAGGTTGCTTGCGTCACTCGCTGGGCGTGCCAGAACACTTGCGCAATGTGCCAGTTCAAGCATTCAGTCCTTGTGCTTCGCGCCAAGCCTCGGGCGTGGACCCCGTCCAACGCCGAAAAGCCCGAAAGAACGAGTTGGGATCCTCAAAACCAAGCAGGAAACTAACCTCTGCCGCACCGAGGTTCGTATTCGTCAGGTAGTGCTGCGCGAGGCGCATGCGCGCCGTGTTGAGGACGTCCAGCCATGAGGTGCCTTCTTCCGAAAGCCGTCTTTGGAGTGATCGACGGCTGACAGCAAGTTCACTAGCCACGTCGTCGATTTGTGTCCGTCCGCTGGGCAGCATCTCCAGAAGGGCATTTTCTACGCGGGCGCGCATGCCAAGGTCTTCGCGGGCCGCGTCCATCCGGCGCCGCAAGTCCGGCTCAAAGGATTGCCACATCAGATTGTCATGTGTCAGGAAGGGCCGCATGGCTTCGATGGGATCAAGGTTAAACAACGCGGTGTCTCCATATGAGATCCCACACCCGAACCAGTCCTCAAAGGCAGTTGTCTCCTGAAGCGTCGATGGCAGCACTACAGCCTGCGGCACAACGCGCCGGCGTGTGGCGCGGCGCAGCAAATTGACAAGAAAGACAATCTCGGTTGCCGCAAGCGTCGTTGGCAAATCGGGGCGATATTTGCATCGGTAGGTAAACCGGGTTGCGGTCGGCATCACCTCCACATCAAGGCTGAAGGCGCCGACAAGGCGTTTGAACTCGCCAAGCCGCTGTCCCGCCACCGTCATATTGGGCGCGCACATGGCCGCAAAGAAGGCAGGATCGAAGAACTCGCTCGCTTCGATCTGGCCGAGCGTGAGCGCCAGTGTCGGCGACTGCGCCTCTGCGTCAAGGCTTTCCCAAAGGGCATAGAATTCATCCAGCGTGATGCGGCTACCGTCACCGTCCAACAGCCCACCTGGCAGGCCCGCCCGGCGCAAAACTGCCATGGCGCTGAGGCCGAGATCGGCCAGCATCAGCCGCCAGACCTTACCCACATGGACCGTCGGTTGCTCATATGAACGCTGCATGGGTCCCTCCAAAATCCAACCATACTGCAAGCATGTTGTTCAGCCAAATACCCTATGCGCCAATTCACTTGCTTAATGCGCCATCGCACCTGTTAGCTGCCCGCCTTGAAACGGCAAACAGCGGCGCAATCTATCTTGGCAGCAATGCTGATTTGCAATGGACCAGTTGATCAACTGAATGACGGCTTCGGTGAGCGACGAAAGTAAGTTTTGCATAAGCAGCGAATGACCGCTCTCCAGCCCAAGATTGCACTTGTTTCGCAAATTCCGAGTGAGCGAGATGTGTGCATCTTGACCTCAAATCGCAGGTAGAATACACGCCGGTGACAGTTGCGGGCGTTGTGTAATGGTAAGACCTCAGCCTTCCAAGCTGATGACACGGGTTCGATTCCCGTCGCCCGCTCCAATCTTCTCTTTGATGGACCGTCCGTCTTGAAAGTGTTGATCGGGGTTTCCGTCGCGTAGCCCGAAGATTACCAATAGAAGAACGTTTTGGGCGATGGGTTTCCGGAAATCGCGTTACCCCGTAAAGATCATCCAGACATGCCTTTCATCAAATCCGTTATCACGACAATGAAAAACACCTGCTTTTGACAGGAGATCCTGACCTTTGCCAACCCGCTGCGGTCTCCACCGATCCTTGATGCTGTCGGCGGTTGCGGGATCAGACTTCACACGCGGACCCGCACTGTCGTTCATGTCGCCCTTAGGGGCCTCATTACACTGGGCAGGGCATTCCGGCTGCGGTCCAGTTGGCCATATCCTCCAGATGCGATTGCAGGCTGCCGGGGGCAGGGTCACGCCCTGCGCCGGGATTGAAGCTCCAAGTGATAAAGCCTGACAGTTCGGCATCGTGCAGGATGTGTTCGATCAGCCCCGCTGCGTCGCGGCCACCGTTCCGGTCGGGGTCGCGCATCTGGGCACAAATCTCGGTACTGCTGCGACCGGTCCACTGGAACTCTGTCGGGGCAAGGCGCCAGTCCATGCCGGTGTGCGGTGCGGCGTTGGGCACGATGTTGGGCCGTGTGGTGGTCTGGTGGCAGGTGATGCAAGCGAGTGTTTCGACGCCGATCCGGCTGTCACCTGCGTTAATGGCCATCGCATGAATACGGTCGGGGCTCTCGGGTGTGCCCCAAAGTGGGACGTTGTCGGCCCCGACATGGCAGTTCAGACAGCGGGGATGGGTGACAACGCCATGGATGCTGTCCCAAGCGGCCAGCCCGACCTCGGGTGACACGGTGCCCGCGTCCGGCAGGGCGGACAGGTCAAGACCGTGATCTCCCTCGGCCAGCGCGAAGGTCATCATCCCAAAACAGGCGGCGCCGATCACGGATATGCGGATGCGGGTTTTCATGCGAAAACCACCGATCTGCCAAGTGGGAGTGCACGCAAGCGTTGCCCCGTTAGGGCAAAGACCGCATTGGCAAGCGCAGGTGCCGTGGGCGGCGTGCCGGGTTCGCCAATGCCGCGGATGTGCGGCTGGTTCTCAAGAATGCGGGTGTGGATCCGTGGCGCCTGATACATCCGCAAGACCTGATAGTCATGATAGTTGGACTGATCTACCACGCCGTCCGTCAGGGTGATTTCCTCACCGATTGCCGCACTGAGCCCAAAATTGACCCCAGAGATCAACTGCGCGTCAAGATTGCGGGGGTCAAGTGCCACACCCACATCCGCAGCGATCCAGACATCGCGGACCATGATCCCGTCCGGTGTTTCCTCGATCTCGACGATCTGTGCGGTGGGCACCCCGAAGGCCAAGGCGAAGGCCACGCCTCTTGCCCGCCCCGCGGCGGGTGGCGTGCCCCAACTGGCCATCTCGGCCACGGCCTCTAGGACGGCGCGGCTGGGCGCGTCTGTTAATAGCTCTAACCGCATTTCGACCGGATCACGGCCTGCGGCGACAGCCAGTTCGTCCATCATGCATTCATGGAAAAAGCTGTTTTGCGATGCGCCGACCGAGCGCCAGAAGCTGACAGGCAGAAGTGGATCGGATTTATAGCCCGTCGTCCGGTAGTTTTCGATCCCGTATGGTTGATCCCAAAGCGCCTGCGTCAGCGTGAAGTCCGGTGCGAACGACGGGATCGGAGCCGGAGAACCGCCACGCGCGCTCATACCGCTCATGATTGAGGGGGAAGCGGTCGAGATATCGACGGCCAGTGGCACGCCATCCTTGATCGCAGCACGAAACCGGCTCATCGCGGCGGGCCGATAGGGGCCGCGCGATGTGTCCTCTGCGCGGGGATAGGTCAGAAGGACCGGCGTTCCTTCCATCTGCACCGCGAGCCGCGCTGCGATCTGGACGAAATCCATTTCTCCGCGCCGCCCGAACCCACCACCCAAAAGGGTCGTCGTGATTGTCACGGCGTCCTCCTCAAGGCCTGCCGCCAGCGCAGCTTCGCGCCGTGCCACAGTCGGGCCTTGGGTGCCCGTCCAGATTTGCAGCGCACCGTCCTGCATGAAGGCGGCGGCGCTCATCGGCTCCATCGTGGCATGCGCAAGGTAAGGGGCGCGGTATTCGCCCTCGATCACTTCGGCCCCAGCAAGTGCCGCCTCGACATCGCCGTCATCGCGCTGTCGGCTGTCCAGTTGCGCGGGCTGGAAGGCGGCGGCGATCGTCTCGTAATGCCCCGCCGTATCAGCGGGAAAGCTGGGGGGGTCCCAATCGAACGTGACCGCATCAAGGGCCTGCATCGCGGTCCATGTATCCGATGCGACGGCGACAACTCCATCGCCGATGTCGATCACTGCATCCACGCCTTCCATCGCCAGCGCCGCGCTGGGATCAAAACTGCGCATTGCGCCGCCAATGTGCGGGCTGCGCCGCAAGGCACCAAAGCGCATACCAGGCAAACGGACGTCGATAGCATAGATCGCGCGACCTGTGGATTTATCGACCACATCAAGGCGGTCTTGGGATTTCCCCAGAATACGCCATGCGCTTCGGGCCCGCAGGTCGGGCGCGTCAGCGAGGTCGATAGCTGCCGCCTCTGCCGCCAGATCCGTGTAGGAGATACGGTTGCCATCGGGCAGGACAACTGCACCCGCTTCGGTGGTCAGCTGCGCCGGATCAAGACCCGTGCGCGCAGCGGCTGCCGCCTTGAGCGTTTCACGCGCGACCGCCCCCGCACGGCGCATTCTGTCATAGGCATCGTGGGTCGATGTCGATCCGCCGGTGATCTGGTAGCCCAGAAAGACCGCCGGAATGTCCCTTTGTGCGCGGGCGAATTCCGCGATGGCCCCGTTGTCGGTCGAGGGGAAGGGAAAGCCTTCCTCGACCACGCCACCGTTATAATAGGCGGGTGAAGGCGGGCCATGCTCGGTCCGGATCTGGTCCAGTTCGACGTCCAGTTCCTCGGCGACAAGCGATGCAAGCATTGTGTGGATGCCTTGGCCCATCTCTGCCCGTGGCGTGATGATGCTGATGCCATCACCGGTGATCTTGATATATTGGGTGAGTGCGGCCTCTCCAGAGCCCAGTCCCGCGAGCAGCGGATTTTCAAGCTGCGCGCGATAGGTGCGGACACCAAATGCGACACCACCCGCGACAGCGACCGAAGCAATGATAAAGCCGCGGCGCGTGTATTTTCCCAAACGGCTCATCTCAGGCCTCGCGAATTGCAGTTGCGGCGCTGTGGATCGCGGCGCGGATCCGGGGATAGGTCGCGCAGCGGCACAGGTTGCCCGACATCGCGGCGTCGATATCTTCGTCGGTTGGTGCGGGGTTGCGGGTCAAGAGATCGGCGGCCTGCATGATCTGCCCCGACTGGCAGTAGCCGCATTGCGCCACCTGATGTACGATCCATGCTTGCTGTACGGCGTGCAAGGCGTCGGGCGTGCCAAGCCCCTCGATGGTGGTAACCTCGCCCCAGACATCGCCAAGTGCCACCTGACAGGACCGGACCGCGGCTCCGTCGATATGGACTGTGCAGGCACCGCATTGTGCGATGCCGCAGCCATACTTGACGCCGGTCACGTTCAAACCGTCCCGTAGCGCCCAGAGCAGAGGCATGTCCTCTGGCATGTCGACCGTGAAACGATTGCCGTTTACGATGAGTTCCAAGGCTTTCTCCCGTCAGTTGCTCAGCAGTACTTTGCACCTTAATAGCGTTAGGTTAGGTCGCAAAGTATGACGTGGCGATATGCATATGTGGTCAGGCTCATGCAAATGCGGTCAGGCTGCCGTCATGATCTGGTCATGTCCACCCTCCCGTGTCATTCAGGCAAAATACCAAAGAGACAGGCCGCATGGACAATTCAAAGACCTATTCCCTCTTTATGGCAACCGATGTGGCCTGCCGCATCCTCGAGATCGATCCGCAGGTCATGCTTGCGACGGCCGGCCTTGACGCGCTTGCCCGCGGGCGGACAGAGGCGCGTGCGACAGCGGCTCAATACTTCGATTGCTGGAACACAATGGCCGGTCTGTCGCCGCGCCGCGATTATGTGCCATTTCTTGGGGTCGCGATTTCCCGCGGACCTGTAATTCCGGTCTTTTACACGCTGTCCTGCGCGCCAGACCTTGAAACAGGGCTGATGCGTCTGGCGCATTTCAAGTCGTTGCTGGGGCCGACGCGGATGCAGGTTTTCTGGGATGGCCCTCTTCTGCGCGTAGAGTATCAGAGTGCCGACAATCGTATTCCGATGCCGCCGACCCTTGGTGCGTTGCACATCGTTTGCTTGGTCGAAAGTATCCGCGGCGCGACCGCACATCTGCTTCATCCGGTCTCGGCGGGTTTTGACGGATCGGAAGAAGAAAGACACCAGATCGCGGGACATCTTGGGGTCATGCCCGAACGCGCTGATGTCGCCTTTGTTGCCTTTTCACCTCAGGATGCGAAACGGCGGTTCATTTCAGAAAACCCCTCGCTTTGGGCTGATATCGAGAAGGACCTGAAACTCCAGCTGGCGGCTCAGCACGCGCGGGGGCCATTGGCGGCGCGGGGCAGGGGGGTATTGGTTGACCTGATGCCAACAGGGCGGACAGGTGCAGAAGACATTGTCGCGGCCCTCGGGATCAGCCGCAGTACATTGCAGCGACGATTGCGCGAAGAAGACACCACCTATCAGGCCGTACTGGACAGGACGCGGCAGGATATGGCGATCCGCTATCTGACCAAGACCAACCTGCGCGCCGAAGAAATCGCGAGCGTCCTCGCGTATCGGGATGCCAACAGCTTTTCAAGAAGCTTCCGCAGGTGGACAGGGCTGGCGCCTCTTGCCTATCGACAGGCACAGACAAAAGAGGCGGAATAGGGAGCGGTCTGTTTCCGGTGGGCATCGCCTGCTTCGCTACCGCAGTCTTGATGAAAATAAGTCACAGATGTCTGGTTGCCTTGTGAAACGCACGGTTCAGTTTTATGTGGTCTGGACTGATTTGAGGACCGTTCATGGCCGAGACCCAAAAACCCAAGCCCGAAGACCGCCCCGTCGGTAAGAAAGTAGGTGCGCTGCGTGCCCTTTGGCCATTCATGAAGGTTTACCGGACCAACATGATTGCAGCCTCTGTCGCGCTGGTTTTCACGGCCATGGTCTCGCTGAGTTTGCCGATCGCGGCGGGGCGGGTGGTTGACACCTTCGGGCTGGCCAGCGGCGAGATCAGCCAGCATTTTGTCACGATGCTGACCATTGCGGTGCTGCTCGCCTTCGGGACCGCGCTGCGGTATTTCCTTGTCACCCGATTGGGCGAACGGGTTGTGGCGGACATCCGCAAGGCGGTGTTCAATCGCATGATCAGCATGAGCCCTGCATTCTACGAAAGAATTATGACCGGCGAGGTGCTGAGCCGGATCACAACCGACACGACATTGATCCTGTCCGTGATCGGAAGTTCGGTTTCAATTGCCTTGCGCAATATCCTGATCTTTATCGGCGGGGTAATCCTGATGCTGCTGACCTCGGTCAAGATGAGCATCATGGTCCTGTGGCCGATCCCCGTGGTCTTGTTTCCGATCCTGTTTCTGGGCCGTCGGGTGCGCAGCCTGTCCAAGGAAAATCAGGACCTGATCGCGGAGTCCAGTGGCGATGCGTCAGAACAACTGTTGTCGGCGCAGACGGTGCAGGCTTTCACACACGAGGCGCTGAGCCGTGCGAAGTTTGACGAGGTGACAGAGCAAAGCTATCGCTCGGCCCGCAAGCGTATTCTGACGCGCGCCATGCTGACGGCCATCGTGATCTTTATGGTCTTTGCCGCCATCGTTCTGTTCTTGCAGATGGGATCGCAGGATGTGGTCGCCGGAGAAATCACCGAAGGCGGGTTAGTCCAATTCATGATCTATACGATCATGGTGGGTGGCGCTGTTGCTGCTTTGTCGGAAGTCTGGGGCGAATTGCAGCGTGCGGCAGGTGCAACCGAACGACTGGTCGAGCTGCTGACGGCAGAAGATACGGTGCAGGACCCTTCAAACCCCAAAGTTCTGACAGCACCGGTGCAAGGCGCGCTCCGCTTTGAGAACGTGCAATTCCATTACCCCTCGCGGCCACAGATTTCCGCGCTTGATGGCATCAATCTTGATATCACGCCCGGTGAAACGGTGGCCCTTGTCGGGCCGTCCGGTGCGGGAAAAAGTACCATCATCCAGATGGTGCAGCGGTTCTATGACCCGCAAGCGGGTGCTGTACGGATTGACGGGGTGGACTTGCGTGATCTGGACCGCTCTGATTTCCGCAAGTATATCGCCTTGGTTCCACAAGATCCGGTGATCTTTGCGGATACGGCGCGCGAAAACATCCGTTTCGGTCGCCCCACAGCCAGCGACGCCGAAGTGGAGGAGGCAGCAAAGGCTGCAGCAGCTTATGATTTCCTGATCGCCTTGCCCGACGGATTTGAAAGCTATGTGGGCGAGCGCGGAGTCATGCTTTCGGGCGGGCAAAAGCAACGTATCGCGATTGCCCGTGCGATCCTGCGCGACGCGCCGATCCTGTTGCTGGACGAGGCGACAAGCGCGCTCGACGCCGAAAGTGAATATGCCGTGCAACGTGCCGTCGAGGAACTGGCAAAGACCCGCACCACGCTTATTGTTGCCCACCGTTTGGCGACCGTGAAAAAAGCGGACCGCATTATCGTTCTGGAAGACGGCCAGATTGTTGCACAGGGCACGCATGACGCGCTTGTGGCCCAAGGCGGACTTTATGCGCGGCTGGCGCGCTTGCAGTTTACCGAAGGCCTTGCCGCCGAATAACGCGTTTTATCGCAGCGTCAGACTTGTGATTATCTGCGATATTCCCCACCCTGTGCCATCAGGGAGGTCGTGCAATCGCGCGACATAAGAATGAGGGAGGACGCGACATGGCCTTTGCAACACTTGCTGATCGTGACGCAATCGAAAATGAAATGCCTTGGGCGGCGCGCGATGTGCCTGTGACAACCTTTGGCTTGATCAACCAGACGGCGGATAAATACGGAAGCCGCAAAGCGGTCAGTTTCAGCCTTCTGTCTGATCCTGATGCCAAGTGTGAAACTCTGACGTGGAACGAGGTGCGGGGCAAAACGGGACAGGCAGCCAATATGTTCCGTGCCTTGGGCGTTGGTGAAACCGATGTCGTTGCCTATCTGATGCCCAATGCAACCGAAACGGTCCTGACCTATCTGGGCGGGCAGGTGGCGGGGATCGTCAACCCGATCAACCCACTGCTCGACGCCGAACAGATCGCGGCGATCCTGCGCGAAACCAATGCCAAGGTTCTAGTGACACTCAAGGCTTTCCCGAAGACGGATGTTGCGCAAAAGGCGGCTGAAGCTGTGCGGCTTGCGCCGAATGTCACCCATGTGCTCGAGGTTGATCTGCTGCGCTACCTGACTGGCCTGAAGCGGCTGATCGTGCCGCTGATCCGCCCCAAGAACCCTGTCCGCCACAAGGCCAAGGTGCTCGACTTCAACACCGAGTTGAACAAGCAACGCACGATCTTGCAATTCGAGGACGGCACCACAGACCGTGTTGCCGCCTATTTCCACACCGGTGGCACAACCGGCATGCCAAAGGTGGTGCAGCACAGGTATTCGGGCATCATCTACAATGCGTGGCTGGGTGACAGGCTTTTGTTCACCGAACAGGACGTCCAGATCTGCCCGCTGCCCCTGTTCCATGTCTTTGCAACCATCGTTTCACTCGGTGCATCGCTCGGCTCTGGAGCGCAGATCGTGTTTCCGACCCCGCAAGGGTATCGTGGCGAAGGGGTGTTCGATAATTTCTGGAAACTGGTCGAAAAGCACAAGGTCACCTTCATGATCACGGTGCCCACGGCGATGTCTGCACTGATGCAGCGCAAGGTCGATGCGGATATCTCGACTCTGCGGCTGGCCTTTTGCGGGTCGGCGCCTTTACCTCTCGAACTTTACCGCCGGTTTGAAAAGGCCGCCGGTGTGACGATCTGCGAAGGCTATGGCCTGACCGAGGCAACCTGTCTGGTTTCGATCAACCCGCCCATGGGTGAAAAGCGTGTTGGCTCGATCGGCGTGCCTTTCCCCTATACGGACGTCAAAATCATGGCGGCGGCAACTGGCACGGAATGCGGGGTCGACGAAATTGGCGAAATCTGCGTGTCCAGTCCTGGCGTCTTTGATGGCCGGACCTATACCGAAAGCGAAAAGAATGCCGACCTGTTTTATCCCGGTGCGCTGTCTGACACGCAATATCTGCGGACAGGCGATCTGGGGCGGGTCGATGCGGACGGGTATGTCTGGATCACCGGCCGCGCCAAGGACCTGATTATCCGTGGGGGGCACAACATCGACCCCGCCGAAATTGAAGAGGCCTTGGCGGGGCACGATGCTGTCGCATTTGCAGGGGCCATCGGACAGCCGGACGAACATGCGGGCGAGGTGCCCTGCGCCTACGTCGAACTGGTCGCTGGCGCACAGGTGACCGAAGACGAGCTGATGGCCTATGCCAAAGACCATATCCACGAGCGGGCAGCACACCCCAAGCACATGGAAATACTGGCTGAACTGCCAAAGACGGCGGTTGGAAAAATCTTCAAGCCTGATCTGCGCAAGCGCGCGATCACACGTGTCTTTGACGCGGCCCTGGGCGATCTTGCCGCTGAAGTCCGTGAGGTGCGCGAAGACAAAAAGCGCGGGCTGGTTGCACATATCGCCAAAACGGGTGATGTGTCGCACGAAGAGATTGGCAAAGCGTTGAACGCTTATACTGTCCCTTGGGAGTTGGCGGACTAACTCAGACAGCACAGATTTCATGAAGGAAGAACGCAGATGACAAAACTTGCATTTTTGGGCCTTGGGGTCATGGGTTATCCGATGGCCGGACATTTGCAAGCCGCGGGTCATGCGGTGACGGTCTACAACCGGACCACTGCCAAGGCTGAAAAATGGGTGGCGCAACACGGTGGCACGATGGCAACAACACCCGCCGCTGCCGCCGACGGGGCGGACATGGTGCTGTCATGCGTCGGAAATGATGATGACTTGCGATCAGTCTGCATTGGGCCAGAGGGCGCTTTTTCAAC
>CAYGMX010000018.1:0-13332 GCA_964351055.1 uncultured Loktanella sp.
GCATTCAACTTGGTTGGTGACGGGCTGCGCGACGCGCTCGACCCCCGTACAGAGGACAAACGATGAGCTCTGATATCAAAGGTCAAGACGCACCCGTGATTGCTGAAGTGCGGGATTTGCGGGTGCATTTCGGTTCAAAACGGGGTCGTGTGCATGCCGTCGACGGGGTCAGCTTTCAGATCCGTGATGGGGAAATGCTTGGCCTTGTGGGTGAAACCGGCTGCGGCAAGTCCGTGACTGGACGCGCCTTTCTCAACCTCATTCCGCAACCGCCCGCAATCGTAGCCGGAGGCGAAGTTCTCTTTCGCCCTCGCGGCGGGGACAAATGCCCCAACTGTGCAGGAACGGGCTGTGCCTCCTGCGGGCAGACGGGTGGCGAAACACTCAATCTGCTGAAACTGCCGCAAGAACGCATGCGGCAAATTCGCGGCGCGAGGATCGCAATGATCTTTCAGGATCCGGGCAAGGCACTCAACCCGACACTCACAATCGGGGCGCAGCTCGCAGAAGTGTTCTTGCAGCACAAGAGCGAAGATCTGTTGCAAGAGGCTGGCATCTCTGCCGATGATCACAACCTTGCGGCCCAATCATTGCGCCGGATCGCACACCAGCAAGATGGCTGGCTGGACCGCCGCATGAAACGCTTTCCGCCACTTCGCCAAGCGGCAGGCCGCATCCAGCAAGCGCTTGATGCGCGTGTGGCAGCGGCATTGGCTGAAACACAAATCGCGAACCCGATCCGCGTGATGCGGGCCTATCCGCACGAACTATCAGGCGGAATGCGCCAGCGAGTGATGATTGCGCAGGCGCTGGCATGCGACCCTGACTTGATTATTGCCGATGAACCAACGACTGCGCTCGATGTGACCATTCAGGCGCGTATCCTTGAGCTGATCAAGACGCTACAGGAACGGCACCGGACGGCTGTGCTTTATATCTCTCATGATCTGAGTTTGGTGCGTAAGGTCTGTGATCGCGTGGCGGTCATGTACGCAGGTCGCGTGGCCGAGGTCGGCACCGTCAGCGACGTCTTTTCCAATCCACGCCACCCTTACACACAAGGTCTACTGGCGGCGGTACCCCGCGCCGGCGCGCGTCGTGGTCACCTCGCATCTATCCCGGGCTCTGTACCGGAACTTGTCAATCCGGGGCCGGGTTGCCGTTTTGCAGACCGGTGCGGGCATGCAATGACCGCCTGCACGCAAATGGACCCGACCTTGCAGCCGGTTGAGGCAGGCCACAGCGTCGCCTGCTTCCTTGAACATCCGCCCGAAGCCAGTACCGCTGAGCTAGAGAAAGCCGAGATCTGATGATGCAATCAACCAAGATCGACAAGACAACTGCCAAGAAGACCGGCGATACCTTGCTGTCTGTGCGCAATCTGAACAAGCATTTCCCGATTAAAGACGGGATCCTGCAAAAGGTTGTTGGTCAAGTGCGTGCCGTCGATGGCGTGAGCTTTGATATCCGTCGGGGTGAAACGGTGGGTCTTGTCGGCGAGTCGGGTTGCGGCAAGACGACTTTGTCGCAATGTGTGGCGGGGCTGACAACGCCAACCTCTGGCGAAATCCTGTTCAACACCGGCCATAGCGGGGAATTGGGCGAAGGTGACCGGATCGACACATTGCCAAAGGACCGCTACCGGATTTTCCGGCGCAATGTGCAGATGGTTTTTCAAGACAACTTTGCCTCGCTGAACCCGCGCGAACTCGTTGTCGATATCATTGGCCGCCCGCTCAAGGTCTACCGGGAAGCGTCAGGTTCTGACTTGACGGAACGGGTTGTGGAACTGCTGGAACAGGTGGGGCTGGGGAGACAACATCTTTACCGGTATCCGCACCAGTTTTCCGGCGGACAGCGGCAGCGTATTTCGATCGCGCGGGCGCTCGCGCTTGACCCTGAATTGATTATTCTTGATGAGCCGACGAGCGCACTTGATGTGTCTGTGCAAGCACAGATCCTGAACTTGCTGGGCGATCTGCAACAAGAACGTCATCTGGCCTATCTCTTTGTGACACACGACCTTGGGGTTGTGCGCCACATGGCCGACCGGATGATCACGATGTATCTGGGCAAAGTCGTCGAACAAGGCCCGACCGAGACTGTCTTTCGAAATCCCTCGCATCCCTACACCGAGGCGTTGTTGGCGGCAAAGCCCGATTTGGAGGATGATCCAGACAAACCCTTCGCCCTGCTGGAAGGCACGATCCCCGATCCTGCAAGGCCGCCACTGGGGTGCCGGTTTCACACCCGTTGCCCGCGTGTCATGTCCAGTTGTGGCTGGGAGGTGGATGACATCGTCCGTTTTCTTGAAGCGGACGAAAGCCTGTTTCAATCCTTGGAAGGTGTGGAACGGCGCAGCGCGCGCGACGCCGATCTGATCTTCAAGGATCCAGCCGCGGCGCTCGCTTTGCAGGAGGCTATGCAATCTGACCGCGTGCCCGCGGCAATGCGCGCTGCAACAGAGCGTTTGACCGTTGATGGTGCGCGGCTGACAGCAGCATTCGCAGAAGTTGACGAGGTCACATTGACCGAGCGTGGGCCGGGCCATTTTGCAGCCTGTAAGCTTGATACGTTATCAAACTAAGGTGGCTCGGCTTCCGACTGGCAAACTGGATCTAGCTGTTTTCCATAATGAGCAACAAGATCGCGGGGTCGTTCCCGCGGTTCATGATCTTGCGCGGCTCCTCCGGCGCAATATGCACGGAATCCATAGGCCCGAGCGTGACCTCATCTATCCCGTTGCTGATTACAACCGCACCTGACAGGCAGACATAGATTTTTTCCTGCGGGGAGGCCTTTAACGAGGTCCCGCCACCTGGCTCGATCAGGGACCGCCCGACCCAGACACTCCGCGTATCGGTCGCTTCACGGCCTTGGAGCCGGACCATCTCCATGCCGTCATGTTCTGGGGCGCTATAAGGCGGGGCGCCTGCTGCGCGGGTTAACTGCATCTGATCACGGCCTCAAGATCACGCGATCCTGCGTGGATCGCAAAACCGAGGCATAGGCCTTTGCTGCATCGTCAAAGCCATAGACAGCCTTCGGGTTGATCGGGAAAGGCTTGAGCCGCCCATCCTCGAACAAAGGCTTCAGCGTGTCGAAAATCTTGGCGCCGTCCACGCTGGACAATCCAAGGCTATCGATGCCAATGAACCGATGCTTGCCGCGAAAGAATGTAAAAATATCGAAATCGACAGCCCGATCCAGCGTCGAGATAAAGACATGTCGCCCGCCCTTTGCCAACATGGCATTGCCACAAGCAAAATAGGGACTGCCCATGGTGTTATAGAAGATATCCGCGCCCTTGCCGCCGGTCTTTTCACGGACGATGGCGGCAGCGTCCTGTTGCGAAATGTCGATCACTTCGACCTCGGCGTTCGCATGGCCAATGTAATCGCAGGGCCTATGAACCAGAGCAAAGACCTTTGCACCGGTTAGTGTCGCCATCTGAATGACCGCCTGACCGACCTTGCCGTTCGCCCCGCCAACCGCAATCGTGTCCCAAGGTTGGACCCAGCCCGCTTCTTTCAGTCCTTCAAAAGCGGTGATGAAAGGCACCCCGATCGCGCCCGCCTCTTCAAAGGTGAAGCTTTCGGGTTTTGGCCTGACCGCGGCCTTGGGTAGCACCATGAAACGGGCATGGCTGCCGTTTTGTGTAATGCCCAATTCGCCACCGCCACCCCAGACTTCCGTCCCGATCACATCCCTTGGCCCTTCAACGACAATACCGGCAAAGTCGCGTCCGGGTGTGCGTGGCCAAACCGCTTGGGGCATATGCCCCAGAGAAGCCTTGACGTCGGACGGGTTAACGCCCGCAGCTTTGATCTCCACAATGACCTGACCAGGACCGGCGATTGGCATCTCCGCCTCGATCACGTCGATCGACAGGTTATCAAGGTCTGGCGATTTACTTGTGACCCATAGGGCGCGGCCTGTTTCAGTCGGTGTCCGGCTGCTCATGGTATTCTCCTTCGTGTCGTTTCAGGTGGGCAGGCCAAGGATCGCACGGGCCTCTTGCGGCGCGGCAATCTCTCCACCCAATTTTTCAATGATGTCGCGGGCGCGGGCGACAAGTTCGCCATTGCCCTGTGTCAGTTTTCCGCGGCCAATATAGCACGTGTCTTCCATGCCAATACGCAGATGCCCCCCCAAGAGCCACGACTGCACCAGCATCGGGAAGGCCATGCGGCCAATACCAAACCCAGTCCACTGGGTACCGGGCCTGAGCATCCTTGCTGCGGCTGCCATGATGTCGGGCGTGGACGGCAGGCCATACTTCACACCGGTCACGAGCGACACCATCGCCGGTTCACTGATCTGGCCCGCCGCAATGAAATCATTCGCCATCGCGATATCGCCGGTGTCAAAAAGCTCTAGCTCCGGTTTGACCCCGGCATCCGCGATAATCTCGGCCATGATCCGCACATTGCGCGGCGTGTTGATCACCACCTGCCCACCCGAATTCATAGTGTTGAAATCAAGCGTACAAATCTCTGGCTTAAGATCGACCACATGGGCAACACGCTGCTCTGGCGGCAACAATGTCGTGCCCGGTCCGGCAATGGCTGGGTTGTCGTCCGAAGGCACATAGCGCCCACCGGGACCGGTCGTCAGATTAAGGATCAATGCGTCATTCTTGGCCCTGATCAGCCTCACGGTTTCACGGTAAAGCTCCAGTTCCATCGAAGGTGCGGCCGTTTCGGGATCACGCACATGAATATGCACAATGGACGCGCCAGCATCTGCGGCATCAATACAGGCATCACAGATCTCTTGCGGTGTTGCAGGCAGGCCCGGATGCTGCGTACGCGTCGTCAAGTTACCCGTGACGGCGCAGGTCATGATCGCTTTGCGTTGCATTCAGAGTGCCCGCCCCGCATCAACAGGAATACGAATACCGGTCGACAATGGCATCAGGGTCACGGTGGCCAGAATTGTTTGCGCGACATGTTCGGGCAGCGCTACTTTCTTGAGCGGCGTGGCCGCTCCCGCCTTTTCGATCTGCTCTTGCGTCCGGCCCGGAACAAACCCAGTCGCGACCATTCCAGGGCTGACTGACAGCACTCTGATCTCTGGGGCGAGGGCGAGCGCCAGCGTATGTGTCATCGAATCCAGCGCCGCTTTTGCACCACAGTATGCGACCGAAGACCCGAACCCTTTGAAGGCCGCGATTGAAGACACATTGACGATCACCGCATCACCCGAAGCCTTCAGCAAAGGCGCAAAGGCCCGGATCGTCGCAAAGACACCACGCCAGTTGGATGCAAAAACATCGTCGATGATATCGTCGGTCAATCCATCAAGATCGTGATGCGCCACAGGTGTCGTTGTCCCTGCCGCATTGATGAGCACATCAGCGCGGCCAAAGGTGTCGATGACGGTATCGCGAAATGCGGTAATGCTCGCGCTGTCGGTGATCGACACAGGCACTGCCTTATGTCCGGCGCCAGACAGACCCTGCAAAAGCGCCTCGGCTTTGTCTGCTTGCGATCTGTACCCAATCACGACTTGCGCACCGCGCGCGGCAAAGAGCGCTGCGGTTGCAGCCCCGATGCCACCCGATCCGCCAATGATTACGGCAACTTTGCCAGTCAAATCATCAGGCATCGGCGTCTTCCTTGTCTTTCTTTCCGCTAATTGGCGGCGTTGGAAAGGTTGGCTCCCCTGGTTTGAGGATGAAATCATAGGTGCAGGTGGAATAGGGCGTTGGCACATCCGGATAATCCGTATGCGGGGTCTCGTGGCGCTCCAGCGTGCCGCATATTTGCGACTTTGCACCAAAGACGACATCATTTGCCATGTTCTCTTTGGTATCCATAAATATCTGGGTAATCAGCGTCTTATGAGCTGGTGCGGAAACGATAAAATGGACATGCGCAGGCCGGAATGGTCTACGGTTTTGGGCATTCAGCAAATCACCTGCAGGCCCAAAGGTCGGCACCGGATAGCCCGAAGGAAGCACAGAGCGGAGCGAATAGCGCCCGTCGGAACCGGTCTTCTGGATGCCGCGCAGATTGAAATCTGCCTGTTGAGGATCCTGATTTTCGTATAACCCCACCGGCGATGCCTGCCAGATATCCAAAGAGGCACCGGCAATCGGCGCGCCATCGGTCCCAAGAACGCGACCCATCAGCAGCAGGGCTTCACCCGGGGTATCGCTGCGTGCAATCGACTGGCCAAAGGCGCAAGGCGGGCTTTCGCCTCGGTAGAATGGGCCCAAAAGCGCCGACATCGTCTCGCCCTGCATTCCGTCATTGTTGATCAGGTCGATCAGAGTTGAAAGTCCCAGAACATCTGCGGCCAGAACCGTTTCGTTATGGCTTTCGTCGGTCAGTTGACCAAGGCGTGTGATCCACCGCAGCCCCGCCTCGAATTCGGCTTCGGTCGGGCGAACGTCGCGAATAAAGGCGTGGGCATAGCGGACCAGCGCGGTTGTAATCTCGTGAATTCGGGCATCTTTGGTTTCGGCCATCGCGTTGAGCACCTTGGGCGTCACCTCGTGCTCGTTCGAGATAATCAGATTTGAGAGATTGGGGTCGCTTTCGACCATGCTTTTCTCCTTGTCAGCGGCGCGATCTTGCCGCAGGTGCAGCTCGGCAAATAAAGGTTATTTTAAGTAGCTGCACTTTGATATTTTCACTTCAATTCCCGTGGGCCTGACATGTCCAGAGCCCTGCGATACATCATCCACGGGACACACTGAAACTTTTCGTGCAAACGTTTGCACGGAAAGTAGTAAAGGGGGGTCGCTTGGTCAAGAAATTTCTGTAATCTGTTTTTGCTCCCGCCAATTTCGGGAGACAGCAATGAAGCGAGAATAAATGGCCAAGAGAACGACGCTCAAGGATGTAGCCAAGGCGAGCGGCGTCCATGTTTCGACTGTGTCACGCGCCCTCGACCCTGCAAGGGCAGCACCCCTTACCGCAGTGGTTGTGGAAAAGGTCCGTACCGTTGCCGAAGAAATGGGTTACCGCCCGAACCGCGTCGCCTATAGCTTGCGCACCAACCGAACCATGACAATCGGTGTGATGATTCCGGACATTACCAACATGATCTTTCCGCCAATTGTTCGCGGCATTGAAAGCGTGATGGAACCTGCTGGCTATGCCTCGATCATAGTGAATACGGATAGTCAACGCGGCCGCGAAATCGCATTACTGCAAACCTTGCAGGATCGGGGCGTCGACGGGATCATCCATACCGCCGCCCTGCGCAATGAGCCGTCAATTGTGCGTGCAGCCGAATCTGGGTTGGCCGTTGTGACTTTGAACCGGAAACTTGATAACACCAGAGTGCCTTATGTTATCAACGATGAAGTGGGCGGAATCCAAGCGGTCTTTGATTTATTGCGCAACTTCGGGCATCGGCGTATCGCCCATCTGGCAGGCCCGAGTGATCTTTCTACCGGACTTTTGCGCAAGAATGCCTTTTCAGCCGCCTGCTTAGATGCAGGACTTGATCTGCATGACGCACCAATCGTCGAAGCTTTCCGTTTCGATGAAGACGAGGGCAGCCGATGCGCGCTCGAAATCCTCGACCGTGCACCGGACACGACAGCGATCCTTGCTGCCAATGACCGTCTGGCCCTCGGCGCCATCAGCGCTCTGCGGGGGCGCGGCATGTCTTGCCCCGCGGATATCTCTATCACGGGCTTTAATGATATGCCGTTCCTTGATCTGATCCCTCCGGGTCTGACGACAGTGCGTATTCGCCAGCATCGGGCTGGAGAAGTCGCCGCGCTGCATCTTCTCAGGATCATGCAAGGCAAGGGCGCGGAGGTGCCGCAGGAAACGATACTGCCCATCAAACTGGTCACGCGCGCCAGTGTTGCCGCTCCTCGCCATGCTTTCTAGCAGGGGCAAATTTTCAACCTGGCTCATGGGATTCCGCATTGCGGCCTGTCAGGACACTGCACCGCAAAGGTGCGATCAAATCGCCCTGCGCTGACTTGCTTTGCGCGGTCCAGACACCGACAAGGGCGCACTGATCTTCGGGCGCCCTGCAAAGCAGATGACGCGCAGGGGCGGCAGTTTCCGGCGGGTTTGGCCCCAACCACGATCGTGGCAGCGATGAACCACCTCTCGCGGGTCAGGCCATCCCCTACTTTCCTTTCTCGAAACAGGACGTAAGGTCTTGTCAAACCTATCGAAAGGCAAGCAACGACTTGAGCGCCGTTCCAAACCAGTCAACCACAGTCCCCGATCTTTTGCGCCGATGCGTTTCGATCGACCTCGAGGTCGATCCGGCACGGGCGAAAATATTCGCGTTTGCTGCGGTGATCTATGATCGTGCGGTGGCGGACTTGACGGTTACATCCAATGTACCGGCAGGTCTGTCGCGGCTTGAGGCGTTCTGCGAAGGGTTCGATCATGTGATCGGACACAATATCCTTGCCCACGACCTGCCGCATCTTGCTGCGGCATCGCCACGGTTTGTAGCACTTGCGGATGCGCCGATAGATACGCTCTGGCTGAACCCGCTGGCTTTCCCACGCAATCCCTACCATCACCTGGTCAAACACTACCAGGATGGCCGTCTGCAATCAGGTCGCATCAATGACCCCGCCTTCGATGCGCGCCTTGTTTTCGAGGTGCTGGAAAACCAGATCGCTGCTTTTGCAGACCTTAACGCGCGTGTGCCGGATGCGTTGACGGCCTACCACTATCTGTGTTGCCGGCCCCAGCAAAGCGGCGGGTTTGACAGGCTTTTCAAGGAAATCCGCGGCGCATCAAAGCCGGACAAAGATACCGCAGAGGCCGCGATGCGCAGGTTGCTCAAGGATACTGCATGTTCGGCGATGGTGGGCCAGACCCTTGCAGCGCTTGACGATACCGGCCTGTCCTGGCCCATGGCCTATGCGTTGTCGTGGATTTCGGTTGCGGGGGGCGACTCTGTCATGCCGCCGTGGGTGCGCGCACAGTTCAAAGATGCCGCGCGGCTTGTCCGCGACCTGAGGGATACCAACTGCAAAAGCCCGTGGTGCAACTATTGCAAGACACACAACGATCCAAAGCGCGCGTTGTCGCGGTGGTTCGGGTTTGACAGCTACCGCCCTGAACCAGCGGATGAATACGGCCGGCCCTTGCAGGAACGGATCGTCGAATGCGCCATGCAACGGCAGAGTGTCCTTGGCATCCTGCCAACCGGTACGGGAAAATCCGTTTGCTATCAGGTTCCTGCCCTCTCACGCTATGATAGAACCGGCACCTTGACCGTTGTCATTTCGCCGCTTGTTGCATTGATGGCGGATCAAGTGCAGGGACTGGCCCGAGCGGGCGTCGCCTCTGCCGTGACGATCAATGGCATGTTGTCGCTGCCTGAACGCCAAGATGCGCTGGACAAGGTCCGGCTTGGCGATGCCGCGATCTTGCTGATCTCTCCAGAGCAACTGCGCAGCACATCGGTCAGATCAGTGCTGGCCCAGCGCGAGGTCGGTTTGTGGGTGCTGGATGAGGCGCATTGTGTCTCAAAATGGGGCCACGACTTCCGCCCTGACTATCGTTATGTCAGCCGTTATATCAAGGAAAGCTCTGGCGATGAAATCGCGCCGGTCCTTTGTCTGACGGCAACGGCAAAACCTGACGTTGTCAAAGATATCCGTCGACATTTTCTTGAACGGCTCGGTCTTGATCTGACCTTGCTTGATGGTGGCGCGTCACGCTCCAACCTTGATTTCAAGGTTCTGCCCACACAGCGCGCGACAAAACTCGCCGATATACTGCAAGCTTTGAATTCTGACCTGCCTGAATCCGGTGTCTCTGGTGCCGTGGTTTATTGCGCAACGCGCGGCGCCACAGAGCGCGTTGCCGCCTTTCTCAAACAGCGGGGGCTTGCTGCCGAACGATACCATGCCGGTCTGACATCGGAAGAAAAGCGCGATATTCAGGAAGCGTTCCGCATCGGAGAACTGCGCGTTATTGCGGCAACCAATGCCTTCGGGATGGGGATCGACAAGCCGGACATCCGGCTTGTCGTTCACGCCGATGTTCCTGGCTCGCTTGAAAATTACCTTCAGGAGGCAGGCCGCGCGGGGCGCGACCGCGATCCGGCCCAATGTGTCCTGCTGTTCAACTCTGACGATGTGGACAGGCAATTCAGCTTGAGCGCACGTTCGCGGTTGGCGCGCCACGAAATCGGCGCAATCCTGAAATCGATCCGAAGACTGGACAGCAGAACACGCAAGAACGGCGAGGTTGTCGCAACTGCCGGAGAGATCGTCAAAGAAGAGAAAGACCGCGATTTCCACCGTGATGACAACACCGACGACACCCGCGTCAAAACGGCCGTAGCATGGCTTGAGGAAGCAAAGCTGCTGCGACGCGAAGAGAACCGTGTGCAGGTCTTTCCCGCATCATTGCTGGTGCGCGACCTTGAAGAGGTCAAAGCCATACTGGACCGCGCCGAGATCACCGAGGTCCGCAAAAAGCAGCTCTTGCGCATCGTCCAGCATATCATGAGCGCCACACCGGAAGAAGGTGTCACGACCGACATCCTGAGCGGGGCCAGTGGTCTTCCTGCGCCAGCGTTGCGCCAAGCGCTGACCGATCTCGAGGCACTGGGGATCGCAAACGACGATACCAATATCACGATCTTCGTGCATATCGGTTTCGAGAATGCGTCGCGCGCGCGGTTCGAAGCTGCAGCGCGGCTTGAATCCGATCTGATTGCCCTGTTGCGTGAAGAAGCCCCCGACGCAGACAACGGGGAGCCTATACCGTTCAATCTTTCCACAACCAGCCAAACGCTACGACAAAATGGATATAGCACCGTCCGCCCTGATATCGTCGAAGGCCTCTTGCGCGGTATGGCGCAGGACGGGCGGGACATGGAAGGCGGGCGCGGCAACCTGCATTTACGCAAGGCATCCCGCGCAAGCCTCTTTGTCAGGCTACAGCGGTCTTGGTCCATTATCGCGCAGACAGCAGAACTGCGCAGGCTCGGGGCAGAGCGGCTACTGGGCCACCTTCTGGACCGTGTACCAAAGGGAACGCGCGGCAAGGACATTCCGGTTGAAACCACTCTGGGCGGATTGCTTTCAGCGATCACCGGCGATGCCGTCCTGCGCGGTCTTGTCAACGACCCCAACAAGCTGATGGATCGTGCGCTTCTTTGGCTGCACGAACAGCAGATCGTCACGCTGGGCAAAGGCCTGTCCGTGTTCCGGCCCGCGATCACGCTCCATCTTGATCCCAAAGGCGGCAATTTCACAGCGCAGGACTTTTCCCCCCTCGAAGAACACTACACCGAACAGACGATCCAGACCCACGTGATGGCCACCTATGCCGAAAAGGGACTGGACAGCATCGCACAGGCCGAAAGGCTTGCGGCGGATTACTTTGTGCTGGAGCGCGACACCTTTATGCGACGCTGGATGCCAGGACGCGGGACAGAGTTTCGCAGGCAGGCCACAGGCCAAACATGGGCCGACATCGTCGATGCCTTGGGCAATCCGGTACAGGAACAAATCGTGCGCGATGACCGCGAGCAGACCAACGTCCTTGTCCTCGCGGGGCCAGGGTCAGGCAAGACACGTGTGCTGGTCCACCGCATCGCCTATCTTGTGAAGATCAAACGCGAAGACCCCAATGGCATACTCGTGCTTGCCTACAACCGCCATGCAGCCGCCGAAATCAGGGAACGCCTGCGCCGCCTGATCGGGGATGACGCGCGCTTTGTGACAGTGTCAACGATCCATGCCCTTGCCATGCGTTTGGTCGGCGCAAGTTTTGCCGGCAGTGCCGCAGCGGACCGTCAGGATTTCAGCGGTATTCTCAAGGATGCTGTCCGGCTTTTGCGCGGCGACGGGATGGACAAGACCGCCGCCGAAGCGCTGCGCGAAACTCTTGTGCAGGGCTATCGCTGGATGCTGGTCGACGAATACCAAGACGTCGGCCCCGAAGAATACGCGCTGATCTCGGCGGTGGCAGGGCGCAGCCTGGACGATCCCGACCTGCGGATCAGCCTGTTTGCCGTGGGCGATGACGATCAGAATATCTATTCATTTGCAGGCGCATCTGTCCGGCATATCCGGCAATTCGAAGAGGACTACGCCGCCAAACCCGTTTTCCTGACCGAGAATTACCGGTCAACACGGCATATCGTTGTCACCGCTAACGCTGTCATCGCAGAGTCTACGGACCGGATGAAAGTCGGCCATGACATCACCGTAGACCGCGCCAGAACCAAAGCACAGGCCGGCGGCGAAATGGCCACTTACGATCCCGTCGCACAGGGGCGCGTGCAGATTCTGGACTGTCCGGCAGGCAACGATGCACAGGCACTGGCGGCACTTGACGAAATGCTGCGGCTTTCACGACTGGTCCCAGACTGGAACTGGGCGCGCACGGCGATCATTTCGCGCGATTGGCAAAAGCTGGCACCGGTGAGGGATTTTGCCGAGATCTTGGGAATTCCCGTGGATGTCGCAAACGAACGGCTTCCCGGTCTTTGGCGGATGCGCGAAATGCAGGCCTTTGTTGGTGCACTCCGACAAGACCCGACACGGGTGGTTTCGGTGGCCGACATGACAGGTATTCTCAATGCAATTCCGGTCTCCCGATGGACCGACCAGATTGGGGTCGGACTAGGTATTCTGGCCAGAGAAATCGACGGCCGCAACCTTCCCATAGTTGACGTGATCGAATGGTTTGCGGAATGGGCCCGCGAAACGTGGGGCGAACAAACGGGCCTGAAACTGCTTACAGCGCACCGCGCCAAGGGTCTTGAGTTCGATGATGTCATCATTCTGGACGGTGGATGGGAACGGCCCTCGCGTAACGAGGATCAGGACGCACCGCGGCGTTTATTCTACGTCGCCATGACACGAGCGCGGCGCAATCTGATCGTGATGAGCAATGATAATCACGAATATCTGCCACAAGGTTCGGCTTCGGTGGTCAACCGGCAGGTCCGCCCGGACATGACTGCCTTCGCAGGACCGCGACGATACTTCCAGTCGGCCGAAATGCGGATGGTCGATCTGTCGTTCGCGGGGCGCCTAAGCCAGACCCACCCTGCCCTCGGCGCGATCACGGACGCCCGTATCGGTGATCGTGTTGTTTTGACTTTGGAACAGGGCCACTGGCTTTTGAAAGATATGCGCGGACGCAGTCTTGGACGGATGTCCAAAGGATTTGCCCCACCGCCGCAATCGCGCTTTCTTACCGGCCAGATCGCCGCAATCCTGCGCTGGCGCAAAGAGGACGGCGATGAGGCGTACCACCACCTGCTCAAGCGCGACGCGTGGGAAGTGGTGATACCGGAATTGGTGTTCGAGGCAGTCTAGCTTTGGTGCGAAGGCGGCAGCCTGCTGCGAAAACCGTATGTCAG
>CAYGMX010000018.1:13342-17974 GCA_964351055.1 uncultured Loktanella sp.
GCACTAGTTTGGCCTGAAATCAGATCAATAACACTTTGCGCTAAGACGATCTTTTCGAAATTGATGCTACTGCAACGGCCGATATCACAATAAGGCCCACCAGAATTTCGCGGATATAGCTATCGACCTGCATCTGCGTCAGCCCGTTGTCCAGAATCCCCAGAACAAGCACCCCGATCAGGGTGTAGATGACGCGCGGCTCACCTTGTCGGCTCATGGTCATGCCCAGAAAGACGGCGGCAATCGCATCCAGCATCAAACCGCTGCCCTGCGTGGGATTGGCAGAGGCGACGCGGGCGGCATACATCAGTCCCGCGCCCGCAGCACCAAGTCCCGTGAGGCCGAAGGCGATCAGGCGCAATCGCTTGACCTTGATTCCCGCAAGATGTGCGGCCTCCTTATTGCCCCCGATTGCATAAAGCCTGCGACCAAAGTTGGTTTGTTCCAGCACGAACCAGCTTGCCAAAATCACAAGTCCCGCGGTGATCGTCAGAAACGGGATTTTGATATCCCCCAATGCGACCCCGCCGCGTGCGAAACCGGAAAACGCCGATGGAATATCGCGCCCGAAGATGGTCTTGCCGTCGCTGATCAAAAATGCCGCGCCGCTGAAAACAGTCAGCGTCCCGAGCGTTGCGACGAATGGCAATATGCCAACAACAGAAACCAGAAAACCGTTGAACAAGCCTCCAGCAAGGCCGACGAGCAGTGCCGCGCCAAGGCCCATCCAAACCGGATAATCCATCGCAAAAAGCGTGGCTGCCACAATCCCCGCCAAACTGGCCATCGAGCCGACGGAGAGATCAAAATCGTTCATCACCATCACAATTGTCATGGTTGCGGCAACAACAGCAAGCATGGATAGTTGCTGCGAGATATTGATGAGGTTGCGGGCAGTCAGAAAGGTGTCTGGCAACTGCCATGTAAAGAAAAGGACAATCGCGAGGAAACCCAGCAAAGTACCTGATTGTCGAAGGTTCTTGGTCATGCTCTAGACTTTCGCGGCAGGCGCATAAAAATGGGAAAGAAGGTCCGCACTTGTCAGTGAGGCACAGTCCAGCACATCCGTCTGCCGCCCGTCCTGCAGCACAAGGATACGGTCGCACATCCCCAGCATTTCCGGCAGATCGGACGAGGTTAGAATAATCGCACAGCCTTCGGTGCTGAAGGCGCGCACCGTCTGGTAGATATCAAATTTTGCGCCCACATCCACTCCGCGTGTCGGCTCATTCAAAAGAAGAAGTTTCGGCTGCCCGTTCAAGGCCCGCGCAAACAGGGCCTTTTGCTGGTTTCCGCCGGATAGCTGCCCAACAGGCTGATCGATGCTGTCGTATTTCATGCGCATCGTGCTGCTCATCGCCAATGCATCGCGGCGTTCGCGCCCTGCGTTTGCAAGGGCCCCGTGGGTATGAAGATGCGGTGCCACGATATTGGCGCGGATCGACATATTCAGCATCAGACCCTGACTGCGGCGCTCCTTTGGAAGATAGGCAACGCCCCTGCTCCAGGCCTGCGCCGGATCGGACGGGAGTTTGCCCCCGAGAAACAGCGCCTGACCAGAGCGCACTGGCTCCAGCCCCATGAAAACGTCAAGCAGTTCACCTTGACCCGCTTTGGAAAGACCGGCGATGCCCAGAATCTCGCCTGCCCTGAGATCAAAAGAGATATCGCGCAAACGCGGCGTATTCACAGCCTTGAGTTCCGCAATGACATTTCCGATGTGGGTATGGGCGCGGGGCGGGTAGGCATCCCGCACGTCACGGCCTGTCATGTCACGAATGACCTGATCCTTGGTGGTCTGGGCAATCGGTCCGGAGGATACATTCTTTCCATCACGCAACACCGTGACATCATCGCAAATGCGAAACACCTCGTCGATCCGGTGCGAGACATAAAGCACCGCAGCACCCGTCGAAGCCAGCCGTGCAATGACATCGAACAAGAGCGCAGACTCTTCACCCGTCAGGGCGGCAGTGGGTTCATCAAGCACATAGAGGTCTGCCGCGTTGTCGGTGTCCGGATCGGTCACCAGGGCCGCGGCGATCTTGATCAGCATCTGATCGCCAGCGCCAAGATCGCCGGCCAGCATCCTGACATCAATATGGTCTGCACCAAGAAAGGTCAGCGCCTCTTGTGCCCGTGCTCGCACGACCGGCCAATTGATCGCGACACCGAACCGGCGCGGAAAGCGGCGACCCAGCAAGATATTTTCCGCGACCGACACCTGCGGCACAATATTCAGTTCTTGATGGATAAACCGGAAATCCGCCTTCTGCGCATCTTGCGGAGAGGCCAGCGGAACGACTTTCCGGTCTTTTTCAACGGTCATCGCATCGGCGCGCACAACACCGGCGATACATTTGATCAAGGTGCTCTTGCCCGCGCCATTTTCGCCCATCAAGGCATGTACCCGTCCCCCTTTCAGCGACAGCGTCACGTTTTGGAGCGCAGGCACGCCCCCATAGGCCTTGGACATATTCCGAAATGTCAGGCTGTGCATGAGATCAGAACACGAAACATCAGGCGACCGGCGACACCACCCCGTCAGGGCGATATCGCGCTGCGTTCTATTCCGCTGCGTTAGCAGCGGTTACAAGTCTGGTCGGAACATAGATCACGCTTTCACGCACCTCTTCTCCTGCGATCAGGCGGGCCACAACATCGGCCGCCGTTGCGCCAATGCCGTTAAAATCCTGCGCAACCGACGCTTCAAAGTTGCCGCCCATGGCGATGGCATCACGCGCCTGTGGATTGGCATCGATCCCTGTGATCACAATGCCCTCATCCCCGCGCCCCGCGTCCTCGATGGCCTGAAGGGCGCCCAATGCAGGCTGGTCCCACGCCGCCCAGACAGCCGCAATGCTGCCCGGTTCCGGATTGGCCGCGAGGATTGCTTCCATTTTGGCGCGGCTGTCGGCGATGCCCCCGTCCGAGACATCGGGCGTCACGCGGTCAAGAACATCAATGTCTGGAAAATTGCCAAAAACAGCATCCGCAATCACGCCGCGGATCTGCACAGGCGGGAAAGCGTCAAAAACGAACATTACCACGTTACCCTGCCCGTTGATCCGGTTTGCGACATAGACCGCGGTTTCCGCCGCCATGCCATAACCGTTAGAGGTGACATTGGCCGCAACAAGCGGATCGGACCCTGCGTCCATGCCCACGACCGGAATGCCTGCTTCCTGTGCGGCCAGCAGCCCCACATTCACCTGTGCCGGATCAACGTTGATGACGATGGCATCCACATCTTGTGTGACCGCATCCTCGATCCGGCTAATCACGGCAGCCACGTCACCGGCTGTGTCGATCACATTCACGTCCCAGCCTTTTTCGGCGGCGGCGGCTTCAAAGCCCTCGACATAGGCCTGCGTGCCCGGTTGGGACAAATAAGGCGTAATCACTGCGATGGTTTCGGACCATGCGGCCGAAGCACAAAGTGCGAGGGCCGAAACAGCCAGTGTCAGTTTTCTTGTCACCGTTTTCTCCCTTTCGAAGCCGTATCGTCGGCCTTGGCATGCAGTTTGGAACAGTTCTTGCAGGACTGACAGCCCTATTTTTCCAGTCTTATGGTTCACTAGATCAAGTCATTGGCACGTGAAAGGCGTTTGCCCAAATCGGCATTCAGCGCGATGGCCTCTTGATAGAGGCCGTATAGCTCATTGTACTGCCTCTGGATCTGAGGATTTGGGGAAAAGGTCTGGTCAAAGACCGCCAAGGCATCATAGGCCTCTTCGAAACCTTCATAGTCACCAATTCCAATCGCTGCCATCGTAGCCGCGCCCAAGATACCGGGCTCTCTTGCCGCAAGCACCTTGAGTTCGACCCCCATGACATCGGCCCGTATCTGGTTCCATGGCGCGGATTGGAAACCACCACCGCCGCAGGCAATGCTGTCGCTGACCATCCCCGCGGAAGCTTGCAGCGTTTCAAGCGCCATGCGTGCAGCCATTGCGACCCCTTCATAAACGGCGCGCGCAAGGTCTTCCTGTCCGGTCTGCCGTCCAACGCCCAAAAACGCCGCGCGCAGGTCCGCATCCCACAGCGGCGCGCGTTCTCCCTGCAATTGCGGCAGAAACAATGGCGTGGCCGCACTGCGCGCAGAACCAGCCACCAACCTTGTCACTTCATCCAATGACAGGTCGTTTGCCTGCGCAAACCAGACCTTCGCATCGCCGCCCGACTGGGTCGGGGCAGCGTGCAGCCTGACACCCTCGCAGGCAGGAAACACGATGGCACCGGGCGTCGGCACGACCTGATGCGATGAGATCCCCATGATCTCGCTCGTGCCACTGAGGTAAACCGTCGAGCGGTCGCGCGCGCCGCCTGTGCCGACAAGCCCCGCCCATGCATCCATCGTGCCCGACACGACAGGAACACCCTTGAACGGTCCATCCTGCACGTGTCCGACAATCTCGCAGATCGGAGCGAGGGGGGCCGCGCGGTCTGCCGCGCCCGCGACAAGATCAAAGACCTGCGGAATATAATGCAGGTCTTTATCAACCAGTCCGATATTGGAAAGCGGGTCGGTGACTGCCAAACCCGTCAACTTTAGAATGCACAAATCCTTGGGCAGCATCACATAGCGCTTCTTGTCCCAGATATCAGGCCGGTAGTGTGCGACCCAAGCCA
>CAYGMX010000019.1:0-17339 GCA_964351055.1 uncultured Loktanella sp.
CCCTTTGTTGACCAGCCCGAAGCCAATTTTGACGCGATCATGGGGGTCAATCTCAAAGGCATGTTCCTGTGCATGCAGGCCGAAATACGCGCGATGCTCAAGACCGGCGGAGGAGCGATCGTCAATCTGTCCTCAATTGCCGGTCTGATCGGATTTGACGGGCTTTCGCCCTATGTCGCCGCCAAACACGGGGTGATCGGGCTGACAAAGAACGCAGCACTCGAATATGCACAGTCCGGCATTCGGGTGAACGCGGTCTGCCCCGGAGGGATTGCGACACGCATGCTCGATTCCCTTGCAGATCAGGCCACGCAAGGTGCGCAATCGGCAAAAGAGATGATGGACCCTCTGCATCCCATGGGGCGGATCGGCACCCCGCAGGAAGTGGCCGACCTGATTGTCTGGCTAAGTTCTTCGCGCGCGGGGTTCATGACCGGAACAGCGATCCCGATTGATGGAGGCTACGTCGCACAGTAACCGCGCAAGCAAACCAGTGCAGGTGGCATGGGCCGAAGATTGGGCATTTTACTGTCCCCGCAGTCGCGCTAGGTTGCGGTTTAACAGTACAGTAAAGGAAGAACATGTCTTTGAAATATCTGCACACCATGGTCCGCGTGAAAGACCTTGAAAAATCCATGGCTTTTTATGCGTTGCTGGGCCTCAAGGAAACCCGCCGTTATGACAACGAAGGCGGGCGCTTTACGCTGATCTTTATGGCCCCCCCTGGGCAGGAAGAGTGCCCTGTCGAACTGACCTACAACTGGGATGGCGACGACGGGCTGCCGTCGGACGGGCGGCATTTCGGGCATCTGGCCTATCGGGTAAGCAATATCTACGAGACCTGCCAACACCTGATGGACAATGGTGTCACCATCAACCGCCCGCCCCGTGACGGGCACATGGCGTTTGTGCGCTCTCCTGACAACATCTCGATCGAGTTGCTGCAGGAAGGGGATAATCTACCACCGGCCGAACCTTGGGCCAGCATGGAGAACACCGGCCATTGGTAAAGGCTGGGGCCATTGTAAGCCTTTGCTTGCTGGCCGCACCTGCGGATGCGTGCCGGCTGGCCTTGGTCCTTGCCATAGATGTCTCAACGTCCATCGACGCCGATGAGGACCGCTTGCAGCGCAGCGGTCTGGCGGCTGCACTGACGGCACCGGAGGTCCAAGACGCATTCTTTGCCAGTCCGGAACCCGTGGCGCTGCAGATCTTCGAATGGAGCGGACGGGCCCATCAGACCGATCTGACCGGTTGGACAATGATCCGGACCCCCGACGATCTGATCGCCGTCGCCGGAACCGTGGCACGCAGCGCAAGATCCGCCACGGGCCTGCCCACCGCGATGGGCCATGCGCTTGCCCATGCCGCGATCATGCTTGGCAAGGCACCTGATTGCCTGTTCCAGACCATCGATATCGCCGGTGACGGGATCAACAACGAAGGATTTGGCCCCGCAAGCGTCTATGCGACTTTCCCCTTGGACGGGGTGATCGTGAACGGGTTGGTCATTGCAGGCGCCGAAGCTGGGGTCGCTGAGTATTACCGCGATCAGGTAATCCGTGGACCTGCCGCTTTCATCGAAGTTGCGCAGGGGTTTGCTGATTTCGAAGCCGCGATGCGGCGCAAACTGGTCCGCGAACTGGCATCACAGGTCATCGGGCAGGCCGGGCCAGTCAAGGGCAACCAGGGATGATACGACTGTGCCTGCTGCTGTTGCTGGTTCCTGATCTGTCGCTGGCAGCCTGTCGGCATGCGCTGTCGCTTGGGCTGGATGTCTCAAGCTCGGTGGACGATGCGGAGTATCGCCTGCAACTGGACGGCGTTGTCGCGGCGCTGTCATCGTCTGCGGTGCGCGACATTCTTTTTGCTCAGCCAGAGGCCCCGATCCGCATCCAAGTCTATGAATGGAGCGGCCCCGTCAATCATACGATCCTTGTGCCGTGGACATCCCTCGACAGCCCTGCAGCGCTTGCGCGGGTCACAACGACCTTGCAGACACACCAACGCGGGGTCGCGGCCCCGACCACATCAGTGGGCGATGCAATTCTTGTGGGCTACAGTTATCTGGAACAGCAGGCAGAGTGCTTGCGCCGCACACTGGATATTTCCGGTGACGGCGAAACAAACACCGGTGTCCTGCCAGAAGACATCGGCGAAGACCAAAGGCCCGCTGGCGTTGTTGTGAACGGGCTGGTCATCAAATCCGATACTTGGCCCGGGGTCGACAGCCCGCCTGCCGCATTGCAGGACCGTTCGGATTCCTTCCAGACACGGGTGATCCGTGGCCCCGGTGCCTTTGTCGAAGTCGCGCTTGGGTATCAGGACTATGCCGCCACGATGGAACGCAAACTGGTGCGGGAACTGTCCGCGCAGGTCTTGGGCCAATCGGTCGGGCCGAAGGGGGATCGTGGATGATCCGCATCTGGTGGTTTGCATTGGCGCTACCAAACATGGCCGACGCCGCCTGCCGCCAGGCGCTCGCGCTGGGTCTGGATGTGTCGGATTCCGTTGACAGCGTCGAATACCGCCAGCAATTGGACGGACTGGCCAGCGCCTTGAACAGCGCAAGCGTTAAGGAGGTGCTTTTCATCCAGCCCGACGCCCCCGTATTTGTGCTGGTCTATGAATGGAGCGGACCTGAAAACCAGACGGTGATCGTGCCATGGACAGCGCTTGCCGATCCGCGTGATCTGGCAACAGTCACGGCAACCCTGCAAAACCACCAAAGGACCGCAGCGACAGCAAGCACCGCACTGGGTGCTGCGATGCTTGCGGGGTTCAGGTTTCTGGAACAGCAGCCCACATGTTGGAAACGAACACTTGATCTGTCCGGTGACGGGCAGACAAACACGGGGCCGCGCCCTCAGGACATTCCCGATCAAAGCAGGCCAACGGGGGTCATCGTCAACGGGTTGGTGATCGGCTCAGATGATCTGCGCGGTCGCGACGAGCGCTTTGCCGACATCAAGGAACTATCCTCATATTACCGGACCAATGTGGTGCGCGGTCCCGGTGCCTTTGTCGAAGCCGCACTTGGCTTTCAGGACTATGCCGCCGCAATGGAACGCAAACTGCTGCGCGAACTTGCAAGCATTGCGGTCGGACAGGTCATGCCAGACAACAACAGATGACGCCGCGCGGCGAAAGCGTAGCCCAGCCTGATCTGAAACAGACCAATGACTATCTGGCGGGGGGGCTAGTAGATATATCTTATCTGCTCGGTCCAATAGCGTTCGACCCGCCGAAGCGCGGTTGTGATGTCTTCAACCCCGCTTTGATCCAGCGCGCCGCGCGCCATCAAACCTTCAGAGTGGGTTCTGAACAGTTTGCCGACAACAGCATGGACGCCGCGCCCCTTTGCAGTCAGGCGCACGCGGACAGACCGCCGGTCAATCTCGCTGCGTTCGTGGTGCATGTAGCCCGCATCTACCAGTTTCTTGAGATTGTAGGACACATTCGAACCTTGATAGTAGCCACGGCTTTTCAACTCGCCTGCCATGACTTCATTGTCGCCCACATTGAACAACAACAACCCCTGCACGGCGTTGATCTCTAGCAAACCAAGACGTTCGAATTCATCCTTGATCACGTCAAGTAATAACCGATGCAGGCGTTCGACCAACGTCAGAGCATCAAGATAGCTGGCCATAAACGCCGTGCCGCGCGCATCCAGTGGGTCGCCTGTATCCGGTTTGCCTAAATCGCTGTGAATACTCATCTCTTCCGCTCCATCCTCGTCTGCGGCACGGGGATAGAGTGAAACAAAGAACATTCAGTTAAGCGGGAAGTTCATAATAATTTCAGGTCAAATTGTCCGGTCGTGTGACCCCCTGCGCGCCCGCCGCAATCCGGCTAACAAGACCAAGATAGACCTCGGGCACTGCAAACTGCCCGCCGACCCAGCCATAGATGTCGTGGTCATTCTCGGACAAAAGCTGGTCATATAGGACAAGCGCATCGTCAGAAAAGCCCGCAAGATGGGCATCGGCAAAGGCTTGCAGGATCAGGTCCATTTCCTTGATCCCGCGCCGCATCGACCGCATCCGCAGCCGCTTGATCTTGGTGTCACGGCTTTCGGTCATATGGTCTCTTTCAAGGCAGTGCGCAGCCGCTTTTCCAGCCGCCCCAGCTTTTCGCCCGACTGCGCAATCTGGCTGCGCAAGGACCGCATTTCGGCCAGCATATCAAGCACATCATTGGACAGCACATTGATATCATCGGGGGCATCAGGTCCATCGCCTTGGCCGGTCAGAAGCCATGTCATGGACACGCCCAATATGCCCGCCACCATCTGCAACCGGTTGGCGCGCGGTTCTTTCAGGTCATTCTCCCATCCTGAAATCACGGCAGCCTTGACGCCCAGCTTTGCCGCGAGCGCCGCCTGATCCAGACCCGCAGCCTCGCGCGCGCCAGCAAGCCTGTCTCCGAATGTCGCTGTTTCTTCGCTGAACCATCCCTGATCATCTGTCATCGCTTCATCCCTTCAAGCTTGCTATCGGCTGTCGACCCGTCCTATGTCACAAACATCCCCTTGTTACCACCGGACAGCCCAAATGACATTTCTCTCTGCGACACTGAACCGCGTTAAACCGTCCCCCACCATCGCCGTCACCACCAAAGCCGCCGAGTTAAAGGCGGCAGGGCGCGATGTAATCGGCCTTGGCGCGGGAGAACCCGATTTCGACACGCCGCAAAACATCAAGGACGCGGCTGTGGCAGCGATTGCGGCGGGCAAAACCAAGTATACGGCCGTGGATGGTATCCCCGAACTCAAAGAGGCGATCTGCGCCAAATTCAAGCGTGACAATGATCTGGCCTACACGCCGGCACAAGTCACCGTCGGCACAGGCGGCAAGCAAGTGCTGTATAATGCCTTCATGGCCACGCTGAACCCCGGTGACGAGGTGATCATCCCTGCCCCCTACTGGGTAAGCTATCCCGATATGGTCCTGCTGGCAGGCGGCACGCCCGTCACGGTAGAGGCCTCGCTGGAAGCAAGTTTCAAGATCACGGCCGACCAGCTTGAGGCGGCGATTACCCCGCAAACAAAATGGTTCCTGTTCAACTCCCCGTCAAACCCCACCGGTGCGGGCTATAGCTGGTCGGAATTGAAAGCGCTGACCGATGTGCTGCTGCGCCATCCGCATGTCTGGATCATGACGGATGATATGTACGAGCATCTTGCCTACGGAAACTTCAAATTCTGCACCCCTGCGCAGGTCGAACCCCAGCTTTACGACCGCACATTGACGGTCAATGGCGTGTCCAAGGCCTATGCGATGACCGGCTGGCGGATCGGCTATGCGGCAGGGCCAGAGATGCTGATCAAGGCGATGCGCAAGGTGCAGTCGCAATCCACCTCCAACCCCTGCTCTGTCAGCCAATATGCGGCGGTCGAGGCGTTGAACGGCACGCAGGATTTCCTTGCGCCGAACAACACATTGTTCGAAAGGCGGCGCGATCTTGTGGTGTCGATGCTGAACATGGCCCCCGGGATTGTTTGCCCGCAGCCGGAAGGCGCGTTCTATGTCTACCCTTCGATCGCAGGCTGCATCGGCAAGACAACAGTGGCTGGCACATTCATCGACAATGACGAAACCTTTGCCACCGCACTCTTGGAAGAAACCGGTGTGGCGGTGGTCTTTGGGGCCGCCTTCGGGTTGAGCCCCAATTTCCGCGTCAGCTATGCAACCTCGGATGCGGCGCTGAAAGAAGCCTGCCAGCGGATCATCACCTTCTGCGAGGGCCTTGCATGAGCGATCTGCCTGCGCTGTATTTCAGAGTTCGTGAAAACGGGGCGGCCGTATTCCGGCTGGACGCTGAAAACCGCAACCGGCGCATCGAGCTTGAGCAGATCGCCGTGGTCAATACAAACCGCGGGGATTTCAAGGCGCAGGCGGATCAAACGCTGACTGCAGATGAAGAAACAGCCATCCAAGACTGGCTGGACAAGCGGCAGGCCCTGTTGGCCGCGCGCAGTGTTGACGATATTCACAGGGCTGTGGATCACCTGAACCTGACCGCACATTGGGCGCAGACCAAGGCAACCGACGACCAGCTAGAGGAAGTGACGGACAGGTTGCTGCTGGCCATGCATGACCTGCGCAGCGTCTTGGTCCGCAAAAAGGCAGACCGCTTGGGCCGGCCGAAGTAAGAGCGGACGCAGCACCCATCAGGTCGCCGCGCCCGCACAAGGGGTCAGTTGCCCATCTGGTGCCCGCTATGGTCCATGGCCTCTGCGGTCCGTGCTTCGACGTTAAAGACAACTTCAACCTCGCCCGCCTTCTCGAACACGAGCGTGGCGGGGAAAGTCTCGCCCGCTTCGAAAGGGTCACCACCCAGTCCCATGAACATGACATGCAGCCCGCCCGGGGCAAGTTGGACGGTTTCACCCGCAGGGATGTCAACGGCATCGACATGGAACATGCGCGCCACATCATCTGTCATTTCGGTATTGTGCAACTGGACGCTGGGAAATTCCGCGCGCACTTCAAGCAACCGGTCATCACTGTCACCGGTATTGGTGACCGAAAAGAATCCACCGCCGGACATCGCAGTCCGGGCCGTCTCAAAGGCCATCGGATGACCGATGACCAGATCACCGACCTTGAAATCATGGGCCGCGACGGCAGTTGCAAACGTGCAGAAAGCGGCTGTCGCCATACGAGAAAAAAGCTTCATTAGGAGTATCTCCAAGGGGGCACCCTCGCTTGGGGTGCGTTCATTTGATCGGGAAAGGGCAGGCGATCAAACGGCAGGCGGCGCGCGCACAGGGTGCGCAGGATCTTGTGCAGAGGTAGCAACCACCTGCGTGGGAGAAAGATGACAGGCCACACGTGGGCGACCCAAACCAGACGCCGGCGCTTGCGACGCCTTTGGCAGCAGTACACTATCCACCAGACGGCAGGCGTCACAGGTCTGCCCCGCGCCATGCGATCCCTGTTCGGCATCGCCACAAAGCTCTGCCAAGGTGCCGCCTGCTGCCAGATAGGACTTTAGGCCGTCGTCCAGATCCTGCGGGACGACGCGATGCGCGAACCCGGTTCCGGCCATCGCCACCAAGAGGGCAAAGACGACCGAAAATCTGGCGAATGGTGTTAGCGCGTGTCTCATTTCATCCCGCGTATACTGCGGCACGCGCAAACGATCCAGCCCGGATAATCGCGACAAACTGTCATTGAAGTTTCGCCTCAATAGGGGCGCGTGATTGAAAGCGCCTTTTCAAGTTGCGCCCAGGTCGCCGCTTCGAAATCTTCCGGCCAGTCAACGCCCAGCCGGTCCGCCATGCGGCGCGCGCGCGGCAGATAGGCCTGCGCATAGGCCAGATGTGCCGCGATCATTGCGTCCCGTTCTGGCCGTGGGGGCGGCAAAGACGTGAGTAAATCCTTCTGTTCTTCCGTCAAAAGTCGGTTCAGGTGCAAGACCCCGCCACGATGAGGTGCATTGGTTTGTGCGATCAACAACTCCACCAGATAGTTGCGCAGGTGATAGACACCCAAGACACCGTTGATGTATTCCCCGCGTCCGACAGCCAGATGCAACAGGCCGAGGATGCGAATGAAATCCTCGAACTGATAGCGCAATTTCGCGGGCTGCGGCGGAACATCAGACGGCTTTTCCGGCAAAGCCTCGTACAATCCATCATGATCAAAGAGCGGTTTCAGCATGTTTTGCGCATAACGTCCCAGTTGATCCGGCGTCAGGATCATCACGTCGGTCCGTGTCCAATCGGCTGTGATCGCGTTGATCAGGACAGGGACCGTCGTGCGATCCCACCAAAGTACGATTTCTCCGGTTTGGCTGACCGCGTCGCGCCAGACAGCCGCAATTGCATCGGTCGCCCCTTGCGGGGTGACGAGGACAAAATCAATGTCGCTAAAGGCGTCCGCCATCCCGTTGCCATGGCTTCCACCAAGGAACAGCCCCCGAATGTCCGGCACATGCAGCGTTGCGGTCTTGATAGTCGCAATCACGTCTTGCTGGGTCATGGGACACCCTCTTGCAAAGTGCTTTCTGTCCTAGACAGCTTGCGGCAACGCACGCCCTTCGTCCCAAGCGATGATGTTGTCCAGCGCCATCTGCCCCATCGCCTCGCGGACTTCCAATGCGGCAGTCCCCAGATGGGGCAAAAGCACCACATTCTCCAGCGCGCGGAAAGCGTCGGGGACATGGGGTTCGTGTTCGAACACATCCAGTCCGGCCCCTGCGATCTGCCCCTCTTGCAACGCAGTGATCAGCGCGGGCTCATCCACCACATCGCCACGCGCGATATTGACGAAAATGCCCGTGGGCTTCATCGCCGCTAGCGCATCGGCGTCGATCAGATGGGTGTTGCCCCCGCCACCCGGCACGGTGACCACGATGATATCGGCCTGCCCCATCAGGTCATGCAGGTTTTGGACTTGAGTGGCAGGGAAATCCACCGTCTTTGCAGAGCGGTTGAAATACACAACCGGCATCTCGAACCCGTAGTGACAGCGCCGCGCGACAGCCTGACCGATGCGGCCCATCCCGATGATGCCGACCGTCTTGCCGGTCACATGAGTGCCCAGCATCTGGGTCGGACCCCAGCCGGTCCACAGATCCGCACGCACCAGTCGCTCTCCCTCACCCGCACGGCGGCAGGCCGACAGGATCAGCGTCAGCCCGATATCGGCTGTGGCGTCTGTCACAACGTCCGGAGTGTTGGACACCAGTACACCGGCCATGCCTGCAGCGGTGACATCAATATGGTTGTAGCCCACCCCGAAGTTGGCCAATACCCCGCAGCGCAGATCGCCGATGAACGCCTCGGCCGTGAACTGGTCGCCCAAGGTCGGCAGGATCGCGTCATAGGTGGCCAGCGCCTCGGCGGCTTCGGCCACTGTCAGGCCGACAGCAGTATCGCGGAGCGTCACATCAAAGCGCGCCTTTGCCGCCTTGATCGTTGCATCAGGCAAAATCCGCGTGATCAATAATTTCTTCAATGTAAACGCCCCCCCAAAGGCACGGGCTGGTCTGGGCCCACAAGAACGACCGCACCATTTTCATCCGGCATCCCCAACACCAGTACCTCGGACATGAATTTGCCAATCTGACGGGGCGGAAAATTGACGACCGCCAACACCTGACGACCAACCAGGGTTTCCGGTTGGTAATGCGCAGTAATCTGGGCCGAAGTTTTTTTCTCGCCCAGCTCTTCTCCAAAATCGATCCAGAGCTTGATCGCGGGCTTGCGCGCCTCGGGGAAGGGTTCGGCCCGCAGAACAGTGCCGACACGGATATCGACCTTGAGGAAATCGTCAAAGCTGATCTCACCCATTGGCCAACTCGCGTGATCGGGCGGCAGCGGCGGCGACAGCGCGGCGCAACAAGGGGGGGAATCCGGTTTCCGCATCCATCAACACCTCCAAGGCGGCCTGCGTGGTGCCATTGGGAGAGGTGACGTTGATGCGCAACTGTTCGGGGGTCTCATCCGAATCCTCTGCTAGTTCCCCTGCTCCGCCTACCGTCGCCGTGGCAAGCTGCATCGCCAGATCGGCAGGCAGGCCCTCGGCGACACCTGCGGCGGCCAAGGCCTCGATCAGATGAAAAACGTAAGCGGGGCCAGAGCCTGAGACTGCGGTGACAGCATCCATCTGACCCTCGTTTTCAAGACGCACGGTCTGGCCGATGGACCACAACAAGGCCTCGGCCAGATCCATATCGTCGGGGGTGGTCTTCGTGTTGCCGATCAAGGCTGTGATACCGCGCCCGATGGCAGCGGGGGTGTTGGGCATGGCGCGGATGATCGGAGTCGCCTCGCCCAACATCTTTTCAAAAACGGCAATCGGGGTACCTGCGGCGATGGAAATTACGAGCGTCTGGCCGTTGCCAAAGATTTTCACATCCGGCAAGGCGGCGGCCATCATTTGCGGCTTGACGGCGATAATGGCAATGGCGGGATTTGGCGGCAGATCAGCGCCGATGTTGACACCCTGATCCTTGAGCCAGTCCGAAGGATTGGGGTCGATGACCCAGACCGAGGCTGGCGGCAAACCATTGCGCAACCAGCCCGCGAGCATTGCTGAACCCATCTTGCCACATCCCAGCAAGACCAGCCCGCGTTTTGCGATATCGTTCATATTCATGCAAGCACCTCTTGGCGGTTTTTCAAGAGGTTAGCCAAAGGTAAGGTGGGTTTAAACCCACCTTACACTAAAAATCACGCCCGCCCGTAGGCACCGCCGATTGCCACCTGCACGGCCTGTTCGGGCGTCTTGTCAGCCCAAGTGACAAGCTGGATCGCCGGATAATACTGCTCACAAGCTGAAACAGCCGCCTTGATCATCGTATCGATCTGATCGGGGCCTGCCATCTGGTCACCCGCAAGCATCAATCCATAGCGATAAACCATCAGTTTTTGTTCGTCCCACCAGGTAAATGCACCGGCCCAGCAGCGATCATTGATTGTGTTCAGTGTCTCGTAAAGGGCTGGCATCCGGTCTGCGGGTGGCTCCATCTCGTAGGTGCAGATCAGGCGCAGGGTCTCGTCGTAGCCAGACCATGCAAGGGTGATGGAGTAGGTCCGCCACTGGCCTTCGACTGCCATCGCGATCTGGTCGTCGTGGATGCGGTCAAATTCCCAGTCGTGGTGTTCTGCGATGTGCTCCACCAGGTCAATAGGATGAAGGTCATCGGCTTCAAGGTAGTGTTCGGACAATGCCATATGCTCGGCCTCACTGCGTTGGCGCATGGGTCATGGCAGTGCCCAAGCGCTAGGTGCCTGCTCTAGGGGCGGTGTTGCTCACCTTTTCCCCTACTACATATCGTGACCTGAACAAGGGCTAGCTGTAAAGCAATTTCTTGGGGATAAATGGCCCTTTCAAAAAATTTCGTGAGGATAATTGCCTTCTGTTCATCAAGCACTCACTTTGCCGCGTAACAAAGGAGCATCCGATGAACACAGACCTGCTTAAACGGCTTTGCGAAATGCCCGGCGTGCCGGGCCACGAGGACCGGGTACGCGACCTGGTCAAGGCCGAAATCGCAGGCCTGTTTGACCAGATCGAGACGGACCCGATGGGATCGCTTCTGTGTCGCCGCAATGCCAAGAAAAAGGGCGCGCCTAAAATCATGCTGCTTTGCCATATGGACGAGATCGGCTTTCTGGTCAGCCATATCGACAAGAACGGCTTTGTGTATGTGCAACCGGTCGGCGGATTTGATCCGCGCAACTTGTTTTCCCGCCGCGTTCTTTTGTGCACCGGCAAAGGTGATTTCAAGGGCGTGATGAACCCAGGCGGCAAGCCGGTCCACATCTCTTCGCCTGAAGACCGCAAAAAGATTCCCGAGGTGGGCGAATTCTTTGTCGATCTGGGTCTTGGCAAAGCCACCAGTGATATCGTCAAGATCGGTGATTATGTGGTGATGGACGAACCTTTCCTCGAAATGGGCGACAAATTCGTCTCCAAGGCGCTGGACAACCGCATCGCCTGCTGGCTGGGGATCGAGGCGATCCGGTCGCTGGGCAAAAAGGGGCGCGGCGCGGAACTCCACGTGGCCTTTACCTGTCAGGAAGAGGTGGGGTTGCGCGGCGCGCGCACGGCAGCCTATGCCATCAAGCCCGACATTGGCTTGGGCATCGACGTGACACTGGCCTGCGACACACCCGGCATCCCTGACAAGGACGCGACGACGATCCAAGGCAAAGGCTTTGGCCTGCATGTGCGCGACAGTTCCTTTATCGCCGACAAGGCACTTGTGGCCGATATCGAGGCGCTCGCGATCAAAAAGAAAATTCCCTACCAACGCACGATGCTGGCCGCAGGCGGGCAGGACGGCGCCGCCGCCCAACAAGCGGCCGCAGGCGCGCGTGCCGTAGGGATCGTGGTCGGTACCCGCTATATCCACACAGTGACCGAGATGGTGGCGCGGGATGATCTACAAGCGGCGCTGGATATACTGGTGGCGTATCTGGGAGAATTCTGAAGAAATAGGTAAGGCGAACAGGCGAACAGAGCGTGCTTTCAACCGAGGTTACCCTTTGTCTGCTTGCAGAAAACGAAAATCAAAGGCGTATTCACGTACTCTATATGTAGGAAAAGGCCCGCAATAGGCTTGTTCATGCTCTAGGGCCAGCAGCCTAGGATAGCGCCTCGTTAAGGCTGCAGTGAGTAATGAGCCAGCTATCATCAGGCTGACGCGCCAAGACATTTAGTGAGACGCCTTCACCAGTCGTGTCTTCGCTAAATTTTGCAATACACCAGCCGAGATCGCCATCTCTACTTGCACTAGCAACGATGATTTTCTTGTTTTCAGCACCTTCCGCGACCCACTCAACATGTGTGTCTTCTATGGCCTGCCTCCCAATGGCGGGTGGTCCAATAGGTGAGTACATTTCTGCGTTCGTTGCGTATATGGACGCACATCCCTTGGCGTCCCCCTGTTGGTAGCAGGTGACATAGTGATCGAGCAGCTTCTGGCACTCTTGCTTGAAAGACACGTACATACTCCCCATTACTTCTTCTTGGCGGTCATTCTTGAAATCCTGAAGTCGAAGTCGTTCGCAGTCAATTGGCCCTCGTTGTGTCGATTAGGCAAAAGCCTCATAGCAGAACATGTTTGCTCAAAATTGTCGTTAAATCTTGAACCTTTCTCGACATTTCTTGACCATGCGCTGTGGAACGGTCATTCGCGCAAGGCACAGCATTATACGGTTGAGTAACCTATAGAAGTATATCGACCGAACAGAACTGATGTGCTAGTCTTAGTTAAGATGCTGCAGATCGTTTTTTATTGCGCAACAGAGCGGTGGAAGACGCCGGATTAGTAGTTTCCAGAGGCCCAATTTTCGCCTCGCTTGCGATTTTTACAGATGGAACGTTATGAGTATCAGCACAGTTACCGCGAGCGGCCAGCGAGAAGCACACTTTAAATCGCAAGTCATCGCAAAGTTGAGAGACCATCGCCGCGCGACCCGTGCAGTGATGCAGCGCTATGAGGGTGAACCCAATCTGTCCCAAGACGAATTGGCCACCTACGGGCAACTGACCTTATCCATGGTGCTTTTGAATGCCGTCAGCGATCATCTGGCCAATTCAGATACATTACCCAAGACATGGGATAGCTTCACGCTCGGATCCGATTTTGACTTGGGCTTGCTGCCACTCTTGCAGAAAAAATCGCAAGACGAGCTGTGGGTCGAGTATTTCGAATGTCGTCAACCCAAGGATTTTCTGGTTTTGATAGCGGGTTCTGCCGCAGAAAAGCTTGGTGACGTCGATTCTGTTGTCCGCCCGCGCCAAGTCCGTGCACGCCATGCCACGCACGGGTCTGTGCCTGCGCAGGAAGCGACAAGAAAAACCATCATGGAAATGATACGCGAGCGGATGCCGACCGCGGATAGTACAGTATATAAACCCAAGCGCGGCTAGGCGTTTCATCACGGCGGCCATGCACTGTTGCCCACCGCAGCGGCGGGGCCATCCAACCAAGAAGACCATCAAATGTGAGGGGTAAGGCCCCGAGCTACTTTTTTGCTTCGAGTGCGGCAATTCGCGCGCTCAGCGCCTCATTCTCTTCCCGCGCTTTTTGCGCCATTGCGCGCACGGCGTCGAATTCCTCGCGGGTGACGAAATCGCGGTCTGCAAGCCAGCGGTCCATCATGGATTTCATCGCGTTCTGCGCTTCGTCCCTTGCCCCTTGCGCCACGCCCATGGCATTTGTCATCAACTGGCTCAGGTCGTCGAAAATCTTGTTGTTGCTTTGCATGGCTCTCTCCAATCGCGTTACATCCTATATGGCCCTTCAGCGCCCGCACGACAACCCGACAGAGTTGGTTGACTTTGCCTCACGGCCAGACAAGGAATAGCCCCATGTTTGGCGCCATCCCCTTTCCCGATATCTCGCCCGAGATTTTCTCTTTCACCGTCTTTGGCCGCGAGATTGCGCTGCGCTGGTATGCAATGGCCTATATTGTGGGCATCGCAATCGGCTGGCAGATCATCAAATTCGCGCTGAACCGGCCGCACTTGTGGCGCAACGGGGCTCCGATGAAGGTGGCCCAACTTGAAGACCTGCTGACCTACATCGTCGTGGGGGTGATCGGCGGCGGGCGCATCGGCTATGTGCTCTTTTACAAACCGGCCGAGTTTCTTGCCGCACCCTTGGATATTTTCAAAATCTGGGAAGGCGGGCTGTCCTTCCACGGCGGTTTTCTGGGGGTCGTGTTGGCGGTCTATCTGTTTAGCAGACGTCACAAGGTCCCCCTGCCCGATCTGGCCGATATCATCGCGGTTGCGGCCACCCCTGCGGTCCTGCTGGTGCGGACCGCCAATTTCATCAACGCCGAACTTTGGGGGCGGCAGACCGATGTGCCGTGGGGCGTGATCTTTCCGGGACAGGCGGCACAGGCCTGCGCCACAGCGACAGAGCCTTGCGTGCGCCATCCCTCGCAGCTCTATGAGGCTGGACTGGAAGGGCTGCTGCTGGGCGCGATCCTGCTGCTGCTGGCTTTCCGGCTCGGGGGCTTGAAAAAACCGTGGCTCTTGTCGGGTGTCTTTTTCATGGGCTACGGGATCGCGCGGTTTCTGGTCGAATTTGTCCGCCAGCCTGATGCACAATTCGTGAGCCTGGGCAACGAGTTGGGGCTTGCCTTTCACATCAATGGCTTTGGCCTGACAATGGGGCAGACACTGACCCTGCCGATGATCCTTGTGGGGCTATTCGTTGTCGTGACCGCGGCCCGCAGATGACCGCTCTGGGTGATCTCCTGATCGCCCGCATCGCGCGGAACGGCCCGATCTCACTGGCCGATTACATGGCTGATTGCCTGATGCATCCCGCACATGGCTACTATGCCACGCGCGATCCGTTTGGCACTGCGGGCGATTTCATTACCGCCCCCGAGATCAGCCAGATGTTCGGTGAACTGATTGGGCTTGCGCTGGCGCAAGCATGGGTGGATCAAGGCCAGCCGGCAAAGATCACTCTGGCCGAACTTGGCCCCGGACGCGGGACGCTGATGACAGACGTTCTGCGTGCGACCAAAGCGGTAGCAGGATTTCATGCGGCGCTGACGGTGCATTTCGTCGAAACCTCGGACAGGCTGCGCGCGCAGCAGGCAGAGGTCGTCCCCGATGCAACATGGCATGACACTGTCGCCACCCTGCCCGATGAACCGCTCTTGCTGATCGCCAACGAGTTCTTTGATGCCCTGCCGATCCGTCAATTTGTGCGGGACGGCAACGGGTGGCGCGAAAAGATGGTGGGCGTGTCCGGGGCAGGGTTATGTTTTGGTCTGTCAGATCCCGCGCCGGTCGCGGCCCTCGCGCACCGGCTGGACGACACCAAAGACGGCGATCTTGTCGAATACTGCCCGCAGCTTAAGTCGATCATCCAGTCGATCGGCAGAAGCATCAGAACTCTTGGCGGTGCTGCGGTACTGATAGACTATGGCGATTGGGGGTCGCTGGGCGACACGCTGCAAGCGGTCAAGGCGCATGACAAAGCCGACCCCTTGCAAGACCCCGGACAGGCCGACCTGACAGCGCATGTCGATTTCGCCGAAATCGCGCGCCATGCAGCACCCGCAAAATACAGCCGCCTGACAGCGCAAGGCGTTTTTCTGGAACGGCTCGGGATCACACAGCGCGCCCAGACGCTGGCTGCGCAACTGGCGGGTGATCGGTTGAATACGCATATCGCTGCACATCGGCGCTTGACCCACCCTGCTGAAATGGGCGACCTATTCAAGGTGATCAGTATCTATCCTGTTTCGGCCAACCCGCCACCTGGACTGGACCCATGACACTTGACGTCATCACCGACCCGCTCTTGCATGGCACCTCGCACGGGTTCTTTACCCGCCACGGCGGCGCTTCGTCAGGGGTGTTCTCAGGATTGAACTGCGGCTACGGCAGCACAGACCAGCACGACATTGTTTCGATCAACAGGGCGCGGGTTGCCGATTTCCTGAACGTGCCGCCCGATCACCTTGTCGGGGTGCATCAGGTCCATTCCGCTGACGCGGTAGCCGTAGACGGGCCTTTTGCGCCTGCGCCCAAGGCGGACGGGATTGTGACCGGTACAAAAGGCGTTGCACTGGCGATCCTGACTGCCGACTGCCAGCCGGTTCTGTTTGCCGACACCAAAGCGCAGGTCATCGGGGCGGCACATGCGGGCTGGAAAGGCGCATTGGACGGGATCCTCGACGCGACAATCGCACGGATGGAAACGCTTGGCGCAAACCGCAGTGATATTGCCGCCGTGATCGGGCCATCAATCAGCCAGACCAACTATGAGGTAGGGCCGGAATTCCGCGATACCTTTGTGACAGCCGACCCGACGTTCGCCCGCTTCTTTGTGGACGGAAAAGGCGACCGGTTTCATTTCGACCTGCCGGCCTTCGGGCTCGACAGGCTGCGCCAGAGCGGTATCAAAGAGGCCAGATGGACCGGACACTGCACCTACAGTGACGCAAAGCGATTCTATAGTTACCGGCGCTCGGTCCACGAAAAGCAGGCAGATTATGGCAGGCTGATTGCGGCAATCCGCCTTTAGCGCAGCGCCGTTTATGAAAATGAGGCAAGGCCCGCCCCAGTTTGTTTAACTTGCGCATGGCACGCAGGCGGCAGACACCGATAAAATTCATTTTTATCAATATCTTATATACAAAAAACTGCGTTAATGAAAAGACGTGACGGATTTTCTGGAACTGCCAAAATATCGCCAGTTTGATTGGCGAATATATCTTCAGTTGCCCCAGGGAACGGGGTTCGGAGAAGAAGAGGTATCACCATGACAGACCGTTGGCAGAAATCCCTTGAAGCAGCCGTTGCCGCATATGACACACCCATGCCTTGGGCACGGGGCGATGTCCGCAACGCAATGATTGCACGCCGCAAGGCAGAGGCGAACGACAACGTAACGCCAGCCGAGGTCGAAGCGCGCCGCGCCTGATCTGATGTCTGCTCTGTGACTGGTGGCCTGACAACGGCCACTTTCCCCTAAGACCGACATGTCCAGTGAACCATATCCGTGCCCGTGTGGTGGGCACGCTACTGGGAATGTCAACATCGACCGCTGCTAAGTCACTGCGGTCACGCGTAATTGTCAATCTCTTCAGATGTCGGTGGTTAACTGACAAATGATTTGTACCGAAGAGGCCCATCTATGGAAACGTCACTTAACAGAGCCAGCACGGAGATTGTTGATATTTTCAGTCAACAGATCAGGCGACCGCTCGCGGTGCGCAATGCGGCACGCACGCTTGGGCACCAGCATGCCCAGCGCAAATATGAAATCATGTTCGTTGATGCGAACGGGGATTTTCAGGAATTCAACACGGTCGCGCGGGCATTGCCGGCCTTCGAAGA